>DASXHY010000119.1:0-3615 GCA_036488095.1 Verrucomicrobiia bacterium
ATGGAAAGAGCGTCTGGGGTGTTTTACGGACGCTTTTTAGCAGACGGAAAAAGTGAAGAATCCCCTGTGTTTACAGGCTGAATTGAGAAGACAAAAATTGCTTAATTGAAGGCACGATTTGCCACCGACTTTGAAGTGTCCAAATGAAGCAAGCCCGCGTCTGAATGTGGGACAATCCTTAAGCCGAATGCTGCGATCGGATATGGGGAGCGCGCCCGCCCCGGGCGCAGTGAGACGCGCCCTCGCGGCTCACTTTGAGGCGTGAAATCATCCCACCGTTTAGTGTCTTCCCACGCCGCGGATGTTCGGCGCGAGGCGCACCGAACAGCAGCCGGGGCGGCTGCGCTCCCCGAAAATTCGACTCAACCCAGCATCCGCAGCAATTCCGCCTCGTCGATTATTTTCACGCCGAGCGCGGTGGCCTTGTCGAGTTTCGACCCCGCCTCTTCGCCCGCGACGACAAAATCCGTTTTCTTGCTCACGCTGCCGCTGACTTTTCCGCCCGCCGCTTCGATTTTTGCGGCCGCCTCCTCGCGTTTCAAATTCGGCAGCGTGCCGGTCAGCACAAAAGTTTTTCCGGCAAACGGCCCGGCGGCGGCGCGCGGCTGGTAAAGTTCCGATTTAAAATTCAGTCCCGCCTTGCGGAGACGATTCACCAAATCCCGATTGTGAGAGTCGGAGTACCAATTCGTAAGACTTTTGGCGATCACCTCCCCAATGTCTTCCGCCTCCGTCAACTGCTCAGCGCTCGCCGCAAAAATGTCATCGAGCGTCGGAAAATGTTTGCAAAGCGATTTGGACGCGCCGGTGCCCACGTGCAGGATGCCCAGCCCGTAGAGCACGCGCCATGCGTCGCGCGATTTGCTGGCGGCGATGCCCTCGAGAAAATTTTGCGCCGATTTCTGTCCCATACGTTCGAGGTTCGCGACCTCGTCGAGTTTGAGCGAATAGAGATCGGCGACATCACGCACCAGTCCGCTGCTGACGAGTTGCAGCACGAGGACCTCGCCGCCGCCTTCGATGTCCATTGCGCCCCGGGCGCACCAGTGTTCGAGGTGCCCGCGCAACTGGGCCGGGCAATCGGAATTCGGGCAATACCACGCCGCGCCTTCCTGGCTGCCTCCCGTGACCTCCTTCATCAATTTCGATCCGCATTCAGGGCAGATTTTCGGATATTGAAACGGGACTTCCTTCCCGAGGCGCTTCGTTAAAACAACATCCACAACTTTGGGGATGACTTCGCCGGCTTTTTCAATCGTGACCGTATCGCCGATGCGAACATCTTTTTTGCGAATGTAATCTTCGTTGTGCAGCGTCGCGCGGCTGATGGTGCTGCCCGCGAGAAAAACCGGCTCAAGTTCCGCGGTCGGCGTGATCGCGCCGGTGCGGCCAACCGTAATCATGATCCCGAGAACTTTCGTCTCCGCCTGTTCGGCGGCGTATTTATAAGCGATGGCCCAGCGCGGCGCCTTGGACGTAAACCCGGCGCGCTCGCGTTGCGCGTAGGAATTCAATTTGATGACTGCGCCGTCGGTTTCGTAAGGAAATTTTTTGCGGAGCTTGTCCAGGTCGTCGATGGCCGCCACAAGTTCATCGGCGGATTTGCAATGGCGCGTCCACTCCGGCGTTTTGAAGCCGAGAGTTTTCAACCACGCCAGCATTTCTTCGTGCGTTTGCGGCTGCCTGGCGACGCCTTCCACGCTGCCCAAACCATAAACAACAATATCCAGCGGGCGCTTGGCGACGAGTCGCGCGTCGAGTTGCTTGAGCGAACCCGCGGCGGCGTTGCGTGGATTCGCGAAGGTCTCTTCGCCGGCCGCTTTGCGTTCCGCGTTCAATTTTTCAAAACCGCTCTTGGTTAAAAAAACTTCGCCGCGCACCTCCAATAACGTCGGTCGGGCATCTTGCCCGACCTCATGCAGCCGCTGCGGAATACTCCGAATCGTCCGTAAATTGGGAGTGATGTCATCGCCAGTCGAACCATCGCCACGCGTTGCACCCACGGAGAATCCGCCCTTCTCATAGCGCAGACTGATGGCCACGCCGTCCACCTTCGGCTCGACCACCCAATCCAGCGTTTCATTCGGCAGAATCCGCTGCACGCGCGCCACAAAATCGCGCAGTTCCTGTTGCGAATAGGTGTTGTCCAAACTCAGCATCGGCACCAAATGCTTGACCGGTTTGAACTCCTTTAAAGGCGTGCCGCCGACGCGTTGACTCGGCGAATCGACCGTGACCAACTCTGGAAATTCTTTCTCAAGATCGATCAGCTCGTGATAAAGCCGGTCGTAATCGCGGTCGCTGATGCTCGGTTGCGCCAGCACGTAATAGGCGTGGTCGTGCCGGCGAATTTCTTCGGCCAATTCGGCATGACGTTTTTTGGCGGCGTCGGCGGTCATCAGAGAAACTTTTAACGCAAAGACGCAAGGACGCAAAGACGTAAAAATGGAACAGTTTTCTCTTTGCGCCTTTGCATCTTTGCGCCCTTGCGTTGAACTTCCCTTAAAACCGCTCGACAAGCGCGCGGACCCGTTTCAAATTAGCACTATGGTCGCAGTCAATTCCACCATGCTGCCGCTCGGCACGGCGGCGCCCGATTTTAAATTGCCGGACGTCAGCGGAAAAACCGTTTCGAACGCCGATTTCAAAGGCAAGCCGTTACTCGTAATGTTTATCTGCAACCATTGCCCCTACGTGAAACACATTCGCGCCGGGCTTGCGGAATTGGGCCGCGATTACGTCCCGCGCGGCGCGGCGATCGTGGCCATCAGCTCGAATGACGTGGAGAATTATCCGCAGGACGGCCCGGACAAAATGAAAGAGGAAGCCAAAGCCGCCGGCTACAATTTCCCTTATCTCTACGACGCCACACAAGCCGTTGCCAAGGCGTATCGCGCCGCCTGCACGCCGGATTTTTTTCTGTTCGACAAGGACCATCGCCTCGTTTATCGCGGCCAGTTCGACGACAGCCGCCCGGGCAACGGCGCGCCGGTAACGGGAAAAGATTTACGCGCCGCCCTCGATGCCGTTCTCGGCGGCAAAGCCATTGCCAGCAGTCAAAAACCCAGCATCGGCTGCAACATCAAATGGAAATCCGGCAACGAGCCGGAATACTTCTAACGCCCTCTAAAATAAGTAGCAGCCGACGTGAGTCGGCTCAAATTTCTCTGAAACTTTGTTAAAAGTCGGAGCCGACTAAGGCACAACCAAGATTGTAGAACGAAGAAATAGTTTCGCCTTGGGCTTTCCCTTCTGCATTCTTCCTTCTACATTCTAATTTCTAAATGATGAATCAGTGGATCAGTGATTATCTCAAGGCGCAAAAGGCCGCGCTCGACTCCATTCCTGTCGAGGGAACGGCGCAATTGATTGAATTGTTGCGCGGCGCGCTTGCGGAAGACCGCCACATTTTTGTCTTCGGCAATGGCGGCAGCGCCTCCAACTCCTCGCATTTCGCGACGGACCTCGGCAAAGGCGCCTCCGATAAAGTCGGCAAACGTTTTCGCGTGCTCACGCTCAACGACAACGTGAGTTGGATGACCGCCCTCGCGAATGATTATTCCTACGAGGAAGTTTTTGTGGGGCAGCTCCAGAATTACGGCAAGCCGGGTGACA
>DASXHY010000127.1:0-14055 GCA_036488095.1 Verrucomicrobiia bacterium
GGAGGCTCTAACTTTTGCCGTAGAAATAGTATGAGCCTCCTCACGTCGGCTGCTACAGTTCACGCGGAACTCCGCGTTCCAAATGAGGCTTCAAATTCTCAGGAAGCTCGAATAGCATCGCCACGTGCCTGAAGGCGGCAATATACAATTCGCTGTGGCCGTAGTGATTCTCGCGGCGGGTGCTTCGCGGCGGATGGGCGAGCCGAAATTACTTTTACCGTGGGGAAAAACATCGGTGCTGGGACAGTTGCTGCAACAATGGAAGGCATTGCAGGCATCCCAAATCGCAATCGTGTGCGCGGCCGGGGCGCAGCCGACGCTTGAAGAACTGGACCGGCTTGGTTTTCCCGCAGCGAACCGAATCTTCAACGCCGCACCGGAAGAAGGCATGTTTAGCTCCATTCAATGCGCCGCCAATTGGAAGGGTTGGAATCCAGGGCTGACGCATTGGCTCATCACGCTCGGCGATCAACCGCATCTCAACATGGCGACGTTGCGGAAGTTGCTCGAATTCGGTGCGCGCAATCCGGACAAAATTTGCCAGCCGATGCGCGGTGAACGTCGAAAACATCCGGTGCTGTTGCCTGGTCACGTGTTCGCTGAATTGAAAGCGTCTTCGGTGGGCGACCTGAAGATGTTTCTGGTGGAACACGCGAAAGAATTGAGCGGCTTCGAGTCGGACGACGCGGGTTTGGATTTCGATATGGATACCCGGGAGGATTACGAAAAGTTGCAGCGAACTTATTGGTAGCGGCGCACGAGTTGATGTAGGACGGGCGTCTCGCCTGTCTCTAATTTTTTCAACGCGGAATTCAAAACAATGGAGACAGGCGAGACGCCAGTCCTACGCTGTTGCCGATTCACCACTCCACAATCACCGTCGGACAAACCGGGTATCTCCCGCACTCAGCGCCGTAGATGGTCAGGCCGCCGACCGGCAAAGCATCCGGCGGCACCGCGCAACGCAAACGGAGCGAGCCATCGCCGTCGCTCGCCGCAATTTGACGAAGCAGGTCGCCCTCTGCGAAAGCATGCACGAGATAACCGTAAGCGCCCGCGCCGCCGCGCAGGTAGCTGAGCACTCCACGCGCGTCGTGCGGATGATTCCTCAACACCCCCTTGTAAATCGGCACGTTGTTCAACGAAAGTTGCAGCGTCGTCGGAAAAATGTCCGCATCGGTTTGCGGGCTGTCCATGCGATGCGACGAAGCTTCGCACACCACTTTCACGCGGTGCGCTTTGGCGAGGTCCGCTCCGTCCAGCGGAAGTTTCCATTCAAAATACCCATGGCCGAAACCGTAACAAATATCTTCGGCGCGCGCTTTATCGCGGTCGGCGAATTCACCTTCCCAGCCGGCCTGCTCCCAATTGGCCGGCAGGCCGCGTAAAATCAGCGCGCGCGGCGTTTCCTCGCGGGCGGGCGGATAGACGCCGTTGCAGAAAAAGTTCACGAAGTTTTGCGCCAGCACCGCGCCGTCAGCCGTGCGGGCGGACAACAGCAGCGTGCAGAGCATCGGAGCATCGGGCATTTTTAATTCGAGCGCGTGCGCGGGCGCGACTTTGCGATGCGGGAATTTTATCGGGACACGGCCGAGCGCGAAATCCTGGTAGACCCGGCCGCGCGTGTCGATGCCGCCCATTTCCCAATGCAGCGAGACATCCTTATAGGCGCGCGTCGAAAAGTGGGAAGAGGAAACTTCTATCCGCATCGTTTCGCCAGGTTTCGTGTGAACGATCGGCGGGGCATCGATGGGCAGCGTGTTGCTTTCGTTGATCGAGCGCGGGTCGTAGCCGAATTCCTTGGGCGTGCGGTCGTAATTCAGGAAGCCGTTGTAGTCCCATTCCACATCGTGCAACTCGGTATAAATGTAAGCCGAAATCTGCTGGTAACGCCGCAGTTCATTGGTCAGGAATTTGAAACTCCAACTCACATCGCGATCGCCATCAAGCGCGCCGATGCCGCCGTATTCGCTGTTGATGAGCGGTTGGCCTTTGTGTTGGAAGCCGGGCACGTAATTAAAACTGGAGCCGACGAAAGTCGATTTCACGATCTTCTGAATGTGCTCTTTCGCTTTTTGATAATCGTTGATGTAGAAATGCCACGAGTTGATGTCGGTATCGCAGTGCAAATAATATTCGAGATGGTCCCAGTGGCAGACGCTCATGTCCTCAACGAGCCGCGTGGGGTCGAGGCGCTTGGCCAGTTCCCACGTTTGCTGCACCCATTCCTGCGGTTTGGACAAATGCGCCACTTCGGTTGCGCCCGCTTTTTTCCTGGCGGTATCGGAAATCAATTTTTCATCACCGGACGCAACGGCCGGAGTGGGCGCCAGAAGTTTATCGAGAAAACTCATTTGTCCGCCGAAGCCCCAGGTCTCGTTGAACAAACACCACGCGAAAATCGACGGGTGATTGAAATCGCGCTCGATGGCTTCCCGCATCATTTGATCAAAACGCCGCCGGCCCAGCGCGGTGTCGCCGCCCTCGCCGAAATTCGGAAAATCGGCCATGAGCAAAATCCCGAGCTTATCAGCCCAATGATAGACCAACGGGTCATCGACCTTGATGTGAATGCGGAGAAAATTGAAACCGAACTCCTTGGCGCGCCTGATGTCGTTTTTGATGACGCCCACATTGGCCGCGGTATAAACGCCGTCCGGATAAAAGGACTGATGCAACGCGCCACGCAAATAACGAGGCACACCATTCAACCGCAACGCAGCCGGCACGCCGGATTCTTTGGCGATTTCAAAATCGATTTTGCGCATCCCGAAATAAGTTCGCACGGTGTCGTATTTGTCACCGTTGCTGCGCAAGCGAAGCTGGACGTTGTAAAGATTGGGACTGTTCGGATCCCAGAGATGCACGGCGTTGAGCTTGACGGTGGTTTCGGCGACGCAATTTTTGACTTTGACCAGAGATGTTTGCGGTTCGGTTATTTCTGTGCAGTTATCCGGGAGCGCCGGCGTCCGAAGAGCATTTTCGAGCGGAACATTCGCCACCGGGACCGCGGCGCACCCGGGCGGCGTGATTTCGATTTCAACCGAGCAGCCGTTTTTGGTGTTCGCGCAATCAATGGTGAATTGCGCCGTGCCTTTCTCGATGTCGCTGACGATGCGAAACGATTTAATGTGCGTTTCGCTGCGCGGCTCGATGAACACGGTTTGCCAGATGCCGCTCGTGGTCGTGTACCAGCGCCATTGTTTGCCGACTGGTTGTTCGCGGTTGTCCATCGGGTCCTCGACGCGCAATACGATCAGCGCGGTCCGTTTGCCGCCGTTTTCCACCAGTGAATCCGTGAGATCGAATTCAAACGGCGTGTAGCCGCCTTCGTGGTGGCCGAGATGTTTTCCGTTGCACCAGCAATCGGTGAAAAAATCCGCCGCGCCGATGGTGAGAATGACGCGTTTATTTTTCCACGCATCGCCCTGCGGAATTTCCACCAGGCGGCGATACCAGCCAACCTCGTAACGCACGGCGGAGCGATGGTTCTCGCGTGTGACATCCAGCGGATTGCGAAAAACCCGAATCGCATAATAATTGTCATTGCCGGCGGCATCGCCTTCGCCCCAGGCGGCGAGGGATTCCCAGCAAAACGGCACGATGATTTGCTCGCGCCACTCGCTCGTGTCAGGCGTAAACCAAAGCTCCTCCGCGCCACGGCGGTCGCCATCGAAACGGAATTGCCACGGCCCGTTGAGATTCAACCAGTCCTCGCCTTCGATCGTCCCTCGCTGGCGGTCGGGCCGGGGATACTCGGGACGTGGGTAGAGAAATTGGGTGGGCATGGGTTAATGACGAATGACGAATGACGAATGGATGTGGCGACGCCAGCAGGGGTTCCCGTGCCATTCGTCATTCGTCATTCGGAATTGTTTCGTGTTCATGCCGTCGCAATTTCCATCGCGTGCGCCTTTCCGGTGGCCGCTGCGTCGCTACTTTCAAAAACTTTTTGCCACGTTTTTAATTCACGCGCGAGCGGTTCATAAATCGGCCGGCGTCCATTCGCGTCCGGATAGTCCCAGAGGCCATTGTGGCAATGACGATTATCGTTCCAGCCGGGATGATTTAAAATGGGGTAAAGACACATGCCGTGAACGGGCACGCCCGCTTCAATCGCGGCCAGGGTTTCACCGCAAACATAGCGGAGCCAGCCCGCGCGAATGCGATTTTCGGATCCCGTTTCCGCAATGAACAGCGGCCGATGGTAACGCTCATAAAGTTCCACGAGCATTTCGCGAAAGGGGCGATACTCCGGATGCCGGCGCGATATCGGAGTGAAACGGCGGATGCGGCGGAAACCTTTCAAATTGTAGAACCACTGATTGTGCGGATAAAAATTCGCGCCAATAATATCCAGATATTTTTCGTGGCCGCCCAGTTCGGGCCACATCCGCCCGCAAATCATGTCCCACGATTGAAATTGCGAACGACGGTAAGCCTCGGCGTCAGGTTTGTCTTCGGGCCTTTTCGACGCGGCCACGACATGAATGATCGGGTCCACGTGGACGAAATGCGCGTTGGGCATCACACTCCAGATGGTGTCCATGGCGCGGATGGCCGCGCGCACGAGTTGCGTTTTCAGTTCGAAACCGCGCGCGGAGACAAACGGATAAATGGAACCTTCATCGCCCGCCGCCCAGGAAAAAAAGGAAATCTCATTTACTGGAACGAAAAAACCCGGCTCATCCGTTTCGTTTGCCAGCCACTTCGCAAACTCCGCGCCGTAGTCAGCCAGCGCGGTGACAAAGTCCGGCGTGAAAATATCGAGATGATCCGGCCAGCCAAAATGGCACAAATCCCAAATGACCTGCGTGCCCGTCGCACGCGCGGCGCGGACAATCGGACGGGCGCTGGAAAAATCGTACTGGCCGCGCTTTTGCTCCACGAGATGCCAGCGGAGCCCTTCGCGCGCGACCCGGAGATGTTGTTTTTTAAGGCGATCATAATCCTGCCGGGCGAATTCCTCATGATGCGTGGCGGCAACGAGGTCCAAATGCTGGCCGTTGCGCAGGCGGTGAGTGGAACATTCGAACCCGCCTCCAAAAAAACTTTTGAAGAGCGGTTCGCGCGGAATAGCATCAAGGTTGGCCTCGTTCCATTTCATACGCCGGCGGCGGATTCTAGGATTCAACTGCCACCGCGGGACGACGGATGCGGCGCGGTTTCACGATGCGCGGGAAGGTGACGGTCGTGATGGACGGCGCGCTCTGCAACGCCGCCGCCTCCGCGCGAGTTGTGTTTTCCAATTTCGCGTAGAGCGTCAGCGCCTGGGCAACGACCTGGTCCATGTTATAATATTTGTAAGTGGCGAGCCGCCCCACGAAATGCACGCCCGCCTGTTCGGCCAGCGCCTGGTATTGGCGGTAAAGATCCGCGTTCTCCCGCCGCGGAATCGGGTAATATTCGTCCCCATCCGCCTTCGGAAATTCGTAGACGATGCTCGTCTTGGAATGTTCCTGGCCGGTGAGATGCTTGAACTCGGTCACGCGCGTGTAGGCGTAGTCGTTCGGATAATTGACCACCGCCACGGGCTGGTATTGCGCGCAGTTCAACGTCTCGTGCTTGAATTCCAAACAGCGATACGGAAGTTTGCCGAAGCGAAATTCAAAAAATTCATCCACCGGCCCGCAGTAAATCACCTCGCGATGCGGAATGATCTCGCGCACGGCCCGATAATCGGTGTTCAACAGGACGTGAATGTTCGGATGATCGAGCATGTTCTCGAACATGCGCGTGAAGCCGCGTTTGGGCATGGCCTGGTAGGCGTCTGTGAAATATCGATCGTCGCGATTCGTGCGCGTGGGCACGCGAGCCGTCACCTGCGCGTCGAGCTCGGAGGGATCCAGCCCCCATTGTTTGCGCGTGTAACCGCGGAAAAATTTTTCATATAATTCACGGCCCACTTTGCCGACAACAACATCCTCCGAGGTGCGGGCGCACTCAATTTTTTCCGCGCGGCTCGCCAGAAATTCCTCCATCTGAAATGAATTCAGATTCAGGCCGTAAAGTGTGTTGATGGTGTCGAGATTGATCGGTATCGGCACCAATTGACCCTCGACGTGCGCGAGCACGCGATGCTGATACTGCCGCCACTCTGTAAAGCGCGAAAGATAATCGAACACTTCCCTCGAGTTCGTGTGGAAAATGTGCGGGCCGTATTTGTGAATGAGAATGCCGGCGTCATCGAAGCAATCGTAGGCGTTGCCGCCGATGTGCGAGCGGCGGTCGATGAGCAACACTTGTTTGCCGGAACCGCGCGCCAGCCGTTCAGCCAGCACACTGCCCGCATAACCAGCGCCCACGATCAGGTAATCGAACGCGATCGGCTTCACTGAATGCGAGTGGCCATTGCCATTGGAGTGGCCGTTTCCGTTGCTGTGACCGTTGCCATTTCCATTTTTCATGCGATTGCCTCGGTAGTTTTTTTCTTGCCGATGGCGTTAGCGATATGGTTCTCCAGTTGCGCGACGATGCTATCCCAGGAATTATTGGCAGCCTGGGTTAATCCGGCCGCCGTGGCCTCCGCGTCCGGCGCTTCGACAGCCTGCCGGCAAAATGCGATGAATTCATCGTGCGAACGCGCGATTTTCACGACCGCGCCAAAATTCGTGACCACGTCCGGCACCGCGGAGCTGACAATCGGCTTGCCGGTGGCCATGTACTCCAGCGCCTTCGTGGGATTGATGAACTCGGTGGCTTCGTTCAGCGCGAACGGCATCATGCAAACATCGAAGGCTTTGCAATAAGCCGGAAGCTCCGTGTAATTTTTTTGTCCGAGCCAATGGAGATTCGGACGCTGCGGAACCTTGTCCACTTTAAGGGTTGGGCCAACCATCGCAATGCTCCAATCCGGGTTCGCCTCGGCCAGCTTGACGAGGAGATCGTAATCCATGCGTTCATCGATCACCCCGAAATAACCGAGGACCGGCTTGCGTAGCGCGGCGATGTCCCTTGGAACATTTGTGTCGGGCTCGCGGGCTTTGCCGAAGTGCGTCACGTCGACGCCGCAGCCGTAAAAGTGGCAATTCTCGTTGAGCAATTTTTTCGATTGCCAAAGCTTGTGTCCGCCGGCGAAGACGACATCGGCCGCCGCCAGCAGCCGGCGTTCGCGCGCGCGGATTTGCGGTGGGGCGCCGCGGAATTTAGACAACTCATCCATGCAGTCATACACCGTGCCGATTTCGTCCATCTGCCCGAGGAACGAAGGGACGGCCATCGGATCGTAAAACCACTGCACGGCATTCTCGAATTGGCCCGCGCCCAGCCCGGCCAGAAATTCCTTCACGAGGCGACGGCGTTCACGGTCGACAAATGGCCCGTCGGACCAGCGCCACGCCGGAAACTGAAGCCGAAGAATCGTAACGTTCGGAAAATTCGCCGCCGGCCAGAAGCGCGCCACGGGCGAGGATAATTGCGGATCAGGCCCGATGGTCTCGACGAACAAAATTTTGTGGCGCGCGCTGAGCCGCGAGAGAAATTGCTGCGGCCGTTGCCATACCCAATCCCAGCAGAGATGGCAATGAACGATGATCGGGTAATTCGGGCTGGGCGAACCGTTTCGCGGTGGGACTTCAGTAGAACGTCTCGGGCGCTTGGAAATGGGTTTGGGAAAAGGAGAGCCTTGGTCACGGATGAAACTATCATTTGCCATTATCAGTTCAGAACCCACAGGCGCGTAAGACATAGAGTAAATTGGATTGATGCAGTCGCATTCATGTTCCGGGAGACCCGCTCCCGTGCGTTAAACCATTAGGAATAACACTCTTCAGATAAGGGACTTCAGGAGGGTGCCCGTCTCAATGGGGTGATTCCCGTAAACTGGGAATATTTTCGCGGCGCGGGGGAAAAAATGCGCACGAAAAATTGAATTTTCAAACGCGCGAATCGTCACACGGAAATGCAATATGCCGCGGGAAAAAATTGAACTGCGTTTTTCCCAAGCTGCACTACAATGAGTCGAAACAGAATACGACTGGCAACAGCCACGGACACCTTATGACTCTGGACGATACGCAAAGAAAAAAAGTGGCGCAATGGATCGCCGAGGGAATGAAACTTTCCGAAATTCAAAATCGCCTCGCCTCCGAACTGGACGTGCGCATGACTTACATGGACGTGCGTTTCCTGGTGGATGATTTGAAGCTGACGCCCAAAGACATCGAACCGCCGAAGCCAATCACTCCGGTCGCTCCTCCCGCCAGCGCGCCGCCGCAACCTGCTGCAAATCCTCTGAAGGTGGAAAAGGAACCTGTGCCGCCCGGCGCGGCCGGAACGGTTTCCGTTTCCGTTGATCAACTCGCGCGTCCAGGCGCAGTCGTCAGCGGCAAGGTCACGTTCAGTGATGGCAAATCAGCGGAGTGGTACATCGATCAAACCGGACGGCTCGGCTTGTCTCCGCAGCAAACCGGTTATCGCCCCGCCCCTGCGGACCTGCAGCAATTCCAAGCCGCGCTGGAGGCGGAGTTAAGCAAGATGGGGATGTAGAATTCTCCGGCGCAAATGGTAGGGCGCGTCACTCCGTGCGCGCCGGGGAAGGTTCAGTTCAGCAATGATGATTAGTAACCCAACGCATAATAGGGCCGACAGGAGTGTTGGACTTTGTCTTATGTAAGTAAAACTGATTTAAGTCAGATTAAAAGTGACTTTAATTAGTTTACTACATCTATTGGCGTCGGATCGTCCGAGTCTGCGGAAGGAGAACCACCCTCGCCCGCCGTCGACCGCTTCAACCACACGGTAAGGATGCTGATGTCTGCGGGCGATACTCCGGAAATGCGGGATGCCTGACCCAGTGTCGCCGGGCGAATTTTAGTGAGCTTTTGGCGCGCTTCATTACGCAGGCTTGGCACCGTCGAGTAATCGAATGAAACGGGAATCTGCTTTCCTTCCAGACTCTTAAACTTCTCGATATCCAATTGTTGCCGGTCAATGTAGCCCGCGTACTTTATCGCAATCTCTACTTGCTGTATCACCTCTGCAGATAAGTCCGGGTTGCGATTCGGCAGATCCTGATAATTGATCTCCGGTCGTCGAAGCATCTGTTCCAATAATTCAGTTCCAATTCGAGTGCGTTGCAACCGGATAACCTCCGATTTTATCGCCGCTTCCTTCGCCTTGAATTTTTGGTAGTTGCGGTCCGGCAATAAACCCGTCGAATGGCCGATTTCGGAAAGGCGTATGTCCGCATTATCTTGTCGCAACAACAGTCGATATTCGGCGCGCGAGGTAAACATGCGATAAGGCTCAACCGTTCCTTTCGTGACCAGATCGTCGACCAGCACACCGATGTAGGCCTGGTCGCGACCGAGAACGACCGGAGCCTTTTCCTGAACGCGTAGCGCGGCGTTCATTCCGGCCATCAACCCTTGCGCGGCCGCTTCCTCATAGCCCGACGTGCCATTTATCTGCCCGGCGAGATAAAGGTTCTGGCAAACCTGAGTCTCGAGCGAAGGATGCAATTGAGTGGGGAAAGCAAAATCATACTCCACCGCGTAGGCCGGACGCATGATCTCTGCCTGCTCGCAGCCCACAATTGTCCTCACCATCTCAACTTGGACCTCGAACGGCAGACAGGTGGAGAATCCATTCACATAGATTTCGTCCGTAGCGATTCCTTCCGGCTCCAGAAAGATCTGCTGACGCTCTTTTTCTGGGAACTTAACGATTTTATCCTCAATCGATGGGCAATATCGCGGCCCAACCCCCTCGATGACACCCGAATACATTGGCGATTTATGGAGATTGGCGCGAATTATCTCGGCGGTCCTGTCGGTGGTATAGGTGATGTAACACGGCAATTGCCCATCGATTTTGTCCAAGACGGAGCCGGGCGGGTATTTCCCATTCGAATGGCCAATGTCCTTGGGATTCGTACCCGAATGTTCCACGTGGAACAAATCGTCCTTCCAGTAGGTAAAGTAAGGAACTGGCTCGTCTCCTGGTTGAACTTCGGTTTTGGAAAAATCAATGGATCGACGCAGCAGCCGTGGGGGCGTGCCTGTCTTCAGGCGCCCCAGTTCCAAGCCCAGTTCTTTCAGGGATCCTGACAAGCTCATCGCGGCCGATTCCCCCGCCCGGCCGCCTGATTGTTGATTGGATCCAATGTGCATGAGGCCGCGGAGAAACGTGCCCGTCGTCACCACTATGGTCGTCCCGTGGTATTGCACCTCCAAGGTTGTCTCAACGCCAAAGGCTCGACCGTCCCGATGGAGAATCTTGGAGGTTTGGCCTTGTTTGACGTCTAAATTAGCCTCCCGCTCGCAGACCCACTTCAGACGAAATTGATAAGCCTTCTTGTCGCACTGAGCGCGAGGTGCCCATACGGACGGGCCTTTCTTAGTATTCAGCATCCGAAATTGGAGGCCGGTCATGTCCGTTGCTTTTCCCATCTCGCCGCCGAGCGCATCGATCTCCCGCGCCAAGTGTCCCTTGGCCAATCCGCCAATGGCCGGATTGCACGACATCTGCCCGATGGTATCGGCATTGATCGTCAGCAACAGCGTTTGGCGTCCCATTCGGGCAGCCGCCAAGGCCGCCTCGACACCTGCGTGCCCAGCCCCAACCACGATCACATCATATTTTTTTGGATAAACAAACATTCAGATCTCAAAAATCGAATATTCAAGTTACGGTATCGTTACCCTAACGTTAAAACAGGCATGAACATCCAATAATCGACTGCGATAACGTTACATAAACAATAAATCGCCTGCGCAATTGATTCCTGTAGCGCATCCCGCCGCAAACCGCCGCGAAAATCGGGGAACTTCATGAGCGTCATCAACGTCTCATAGTATAGCCTTAAAACCGGGCTCCAGAGTAACACGGATTCTCCGAGGAGAAAATCACGAACGTCGAAAAATGGAAAGGTTTAACTGGCAAGTTCAAGCGAAGATGCCGCACGTCACCTTCCGGCTGCGCCTGGCGAGCATAGCGAGTATCTCGATTCATAGGATTTGCGCGAATACGCTGCGCGCGCATTCCATCGCGCAACGATTACGAAACCGTTCGCATTTATCAACATACTGCACCTCAACGTGTTGTGACGCAAGCTTTGCAAAAATACCCTCCTGTTGCAGGGAGCGGAAAACATTACCGTGAGTTTTTCGGCGTCGCCCCCCAACTGATAAGGTTAAATCAAAAACCTAAATGAACCCCTGTGAAACCAAAACCTCAAAAAAGACCGCTCGCCGCCCCTTTTCTCCAGTTTTCTCCGCTTTTCTCCGGTTTTCTCCCTGGGGGCACAAAATCAAGGGTCCAACCTCCGGCAACCGAAACTTGCCCCTACCGAAAAATTTGGCCAATGAAGATTCACCCATCGACCCCGTTTGCAATAAATCGGGAAGCGCCCAAGCGAAGACAAAGTTCGCAACTTTATTGTGACGGCTGGGTTTTCGGTTGACCGCCGTTCACATCTCGCGAAAAATCACCAACCAATGCGCAAGATTCTGACGCTACTGTTTTTTGCCGCGCTTCTTCCATTTTCAAATGCAACCGACCTGGAGCGCCATGTCGTGTTGGTTGTTTGGGACGGGATGCGACCGGATTTTGTCAATGTCACGAACACCCCGACACTCTTCGCGCTGGCTAATCACGGCGTTCTCTTTGCCCAAAATCATCCGGTTTATATCAGTTCGACGGAAGTGAATGGCACGGCCTTGTTCACGGGCGCTTATCCCGAGCACAGTGGTATCATCGGAAATCGCGAATACCGTCCCGAAGTGGATCCGCTCCAACCGTTCGGCACGGATTCGCTGGAAGCGATGCGCCAAGCGGATGAGCACGGCGCTTATCTTGCCGTGCCAACGATAGCGGATATTCTGCAACGCCAAGGTCATCACACAACCATTGCGGGAACCAAACCAGTAGTGTTGATCCAGGATCACGCGGAGCGGCCGGGGGACGCGGCGAACCTGGTTCTGTACGAAGGCCGCATGTTGCCGACCAATACATTGCCCAGGCTCGTGCGGGCACTGGGTCCGTTCAGAGACCGTGGCGAATCCAAAACGAACCGCGACATCTGGACGACGCGCTCGCTAACGGAACTGCTTTGGAGCAATAACGTGCCGGCGTTTACTCTTTTGTGGCTGGCCGAACCGGACAATACGCAACACGCGACCGGAGTCGGTTCAGCCCAGTCCCTGGCGGCGGTTCGCAATTCGGATTACGCGTTATCACGGGTGGTGTCGCAGTTGAAGGTACAAGGCGTATATGACACAACCGATATCCTCGTCGTGTCCGACCACGGGTTCTCTACGATTTCTTCAAACGTAAACATGGTCGCGCGGCTGCGGCACGCCGGGTTAAAAGTCTTTCGTCAATTTGATGGACCGCCGGCTAAAGGCGACGTGATGCTGATCGGCCTCGGCGGTTCGGCGTTCTTGTATGTGGTCGGACACGACGCGAAAACGATTGATGGGCTGGTCAAGTATTTGCAGACGGACGATTCTGTTGGAACGATTTTCACCTCGCCGGCCCGGCCCGGCACATTCGCTCTGAAGGATGCAATGATTCAATCACCAAAGGCTCCGGACATCGTTTTTTCATTTCGCTGGTCGGCGGCCATAAACAGCAATGGCGCGCCGGGGTTTATTGTTTCCGAATCGCAGGGCTCGAATATTTCGGCGATCACCCAAAAGGCGACCCACGCGAGTTTGAGCCCGTTTGATATGCACAATACACTCATCGCGGCGGGCCCGGATTTTCGCGAAGGCTTCATCGACGAAACTCCTTCAGGCAATGTGGACGTGGCGCCGACAATTTTGAAAATCCTGGGCGTAAAGCCGCCGCGCTCGATGGACGGGCGCGTGTTGTCCGAGGCGCTGGTTTCTCCGGACGGGCCCGCGCCAAAAGTCGAAACCAAAGAGCTGCGCGCCCAGGCAATGCTGGCCAGCGGTGAATGGACGCAGACACTGCAAGTCACCGAAGTCAACGGCGTGCGTTATCTGGATGAAGGAACGGGAAAGTTCACGCCGAAAAAGTGAATAAATAAAAATTTCAGCGCGTCCAGAAGCCGCCGTGGAAAACCACTTCCGCGACCGTCACGCAAAAAAACACGGCGCTGACCACGGCGTTCAAGCGGAAGAAAGCGATGTTGATCCAGTTGAGGCTCCGCCGCCGGGCAATCCAATGCTCCAGCACGAGGCAGCCGACGATGATGAACCAGCCCACGATGTAAGCGATCGGCCGCACGCCGAAAGAGAGCACGCCGAACGCGAGGAGCAATCCGCACATCAACATGTGGGCGAGGAACGCCGCGTGCAGCGCGTTCTTCGGTCCCCATGCCACCACCAGCGAATGCAGGCCGTGCGCGCGGTCAAATTCGTAATCCTGCAGCGCGTAAATAATGTCGAAACCCACCAGCCAGAGAACCACCGACGTGGCGAGGGTGAGCATCTGCGCGATTTCGAGCGGAGAAATCTGTGATCCCTTCACCGCCAGCCATGCGCCAATGGGCGCGAGCGAGAGAGAAATGCCGAGGAACACGTGCGTGTAATCCGTGAAACGCTTGGTCAGCGAATAGAAACAGATTACCACGAGTGCGATGGGCGAAAGATAGAAGCACAGTGGATTGAGAAAATAACTCACCACAATCAACCCGGCTGCGGCCATGGCGCAAAGCGCGACAGCGCCGGCGAGGCTGATTTGACCCGCGGGCAAATGCCGTTTGGCTGTGCGCGGATTAAGCGCGTCGAATTTGCGATCGACGATACGATTGAAAGCCATCGCGCAGGTTCGGGCGCAAACCATGGCGGCAAGAATCAGCCCGCAAATTCTCCAGCCCGGCCAGCCGCGATTGTCGCGCGCCGCGACGACCATCGCCGCGAGCGCGAAGGGCAGGGCGAATATGGTATGGGAAAAGCGGACGAACGAGGCCCACTTTTTCAAAATTGAGAAGATGGAAAATGGAGGCTGGAGAGTTGCGGGCTCGCTCATTCTGCTATTATCTATCCTCCATTCTCGATCCTCTACTCATTTTCCTCCGACCAGCGCGGCGCAAGATTATTGGCCACGCCCAAATGGTCGAGCACGCGGGCAACAACGGTATCCACG
>DASXHY010000133.1:0-7671 GCA_036488095.1 Verrucomicrobiia bacterium
CGACATTTAAGTTCACCTGCGTTTCGAGGTGCGCCGCGTCGAATTTCAAGTTGCCGACGATTTGGACCACTTCCGGGCGGCAACCCAGCTCGCGCAAGCGCGCGGCGTCGCCTTCATTTTGCGCGCCCACGCCGACCAGCGAGGCGAAGATTGGACGAAAAATAAAACCAAACCGTTTGTAATTTCGATACGAGCGCTCCGACAGCCGGGCGTTCACCAAAAAAATTGGAATGCCCATTTCCGTCGCGCGCCAGATGAAATTCGGCCAGATTTCCGCCTCCACCAAAACAATCGCCTCGGGATAAATCGTGGCCAGCGCGCGGCTGACGTATTTGCGATGATCGATCGGGTAATAAATTTTCGAAATCAGCGTCGGCAATTTTTTCTTCAATTCCCCCATGCCGGTCGTGGTGGTGGTCGAGACCACAATTTTGAGATTCGGCATCCGTGGTTCCAGCGCGCGAATGAGCTGCGTGCACACATTCACTTCGCCGACGCTGACCGCGTGCAGCCACAGCACTTGCCGGTTGGTGATGGATTGCTTGAAAAGATTGGTGAATTTCCCGAAGCGCTCGCCAAATCCTGCGCGCCAGTTCCCCCGCCGCCGCATCCGTATAAAATAATACGGCGAGGCCAGCGTGAAAAAGACCCTAAAGAGAATATTGTAAAAGGTGCGCACTCCGATGCCCTAATCCATTTGCTGGATGTTCCCCGAAATTCGCCGCGCGTGCCAAGCAAATTCTTGGCCAGACAGCCTCGAGTTTCAGAATTGTCGCCGGAAAATGACAAGAGCTTGACCCGAGTAAGCTTGGTAGGGCGCGTCACTCCGTGCGCGCCGAACCGTCCAACTTCCGTAGCGCAGGTTGCCAACCTGCTGTTTCGCGGACTGTCAGTCTGCGAAGCGTAATCTGTTTCCGCAGCGCGACCGTGAAATAGTCTCTACAGAGCGGACGCTACTTCAAAAAATAAATCAGCCACACGATCAGCAACATCGGCAGCATGAACGGCAAAGTAAATTTCCAGATATAATGGAGAAATGACGGCGTGTGTACCTTCTGATGATCCGCAATGGATTTCACCATGAAATTCGGCCCGTTTCCGATGTAAGTATTTGCGCCAAAGAACACCGCGCCAATGCTCACCGCCAGGATGTATTTGTTGAATGTTGCGTTGCCGAGCAGGAAACAGGTTTCAATTTCATCCGTCGTCACGCTCCTGGCCGCCACGTGTGCAGCGTGATATTTCTGCAGTGCCTCGAGCGTCTGCCGGATTTGCTCCGCGTAATCTCCGGTGATATTCGCGTAATCAACCGTGCCGGACGCTATATGCGCCTGCACCTGCGCCACGACATCGTGATTCACAAACGAGCCGAAGCTGGCGCTCAAAAAACTTAAATAGGTCGGAGCGTTATCGAGCACGCTGGAAAGGGCACCCGCGCCCCAATAAAAAACGCCCGACGCCGGATGCTGCCCCAGCAATTCCTTCGCGTTCCCCGCCAGCCAATCCAGCGCCGGCATCATCGTCGCAAAAATTCCCACGAACAGGATCGCGACCTCCTTGATCGGATGAAAACTGAACTGATTGGATTCATGCACCGGTTTTTTGGTCGTGAAATAGGAACCCAACGCCGCCGCGACCATCAGCCCTTCGCGCAGGAACGGCGGATTGTTGATGAACACGGAAAATAAAATCACCGCCAAAAACAGGACATTGGAGAGACCGTCAAAACGCCACTCCTCGTGCGCGGTTTCCTTCGCGCGGATGCCGCGCGGCGCGCGATTGAAGTTCAGCCGGTCCACCACATAAAACATCGCCAGCAGGATCCCCACGCCCGTCGCCCACATCGGCAGGCAATGTTCCGCCACCCACCAGAACGGAATCCCGTAGAGATAACCGAGAAACAACGGGGGATCGCCAATCGGCGTTAGGCACCCGCCCACATTCGACACGATAAAAATAAAAAACACAATGTGATGCCCCGTGATGCGATATTTATTCATCCGAATCCACGGGCGAATCAGCAGCATCGAAGCGCCGGTTGTCCCCAAAAGATTCGCTGCGGCCGCACCGACGAGCAGAAAAACGACATTAACCATCGGCGACGCCTCGCCTTTGACATTAATATGGATGCCGCCCGACACCACAAACAGCGAACCGACCAGCGCAATGAAGCTGATATAATCCTCTCCCACGATCAGCACGCGATTGGCCGCGTGGATGCCGAAGAAATAGTAAGCCAGAACCACGATGGCTAAACCGAACGCCACCTTGGCATAGTGCTTCGACCACCAATCCGCAAAGAACAGCGGCGCGAGCGCAATCGCGGCCAAAAGCGCTCCGAAAGGCAGCATCATCCACGGATTCACGAGGGTATTAGGCACGCGCGAACTCTAGGTAGCCGCGATAGTCTGTCAAACATAAACACGGCAAAAATAAATAATATTTGGAACGTTGTCATTTTGCGGCATCTCTTTTAACTTCCCTTATAAGAACATGAACAAACCGGAACAGTTGATGCTCTTTCTTGGTTTGCTTTTGTCAGGCTGGGCAATTAAAGCCTATCATGTCGTGGGACGAGCAGCCACGATTGCCGCGCAGTCGGCCCCTTAAAATGCACGAAGCCAATTTCGAAGAAACGCTCGACCAGATCGTCGCGAAGGACTCGCGATATCGACGCGATGCCTACCTGTTCGTTCGCGACGCGCTCGATTTCACCCAGAAAACCGCCACGCGCGAGCGTCGCGAGGGGCTGCACGTCTCCGGCCAGGAACTGCTCGCCGGCGTCCGCGATTATGCTCTCGCTCAATTCGGCCCCATGGCCATCACCCTGCTCGAAGACTGGGGCATCACCCGCTGCGAAGATTTCGGCGAAATCGTTTTCAACGTCGTCGAAGCCGGCCTGTTCTCCAAGACCGACAAGGACAGCCGCCAGGATTTTCAGGGCGGCTACGATTTCGATGAAGCCTTTCGAAAACCGTTTTTGCCCCAAAATAAAGTTTCGAAAGAAACCAAGTCCGTTGCCTAGTGGCACGGGCGTCCCCGCCCGTGCGTTTCTGTTCAAACTCCGTTCAAGTGGAAGTGGGGGAAAAAACGAACGGGCGCGTCATCTCATCTCCCTCTCCGCCACGTGGTGGGGGAGAGGGCCGGGGTGGGGTGGTGCTCATCAAATTTTCACCGTCCTTTCGCGCGGATTCTTCTAAAACAGTATGAAGTTCTTTACTCTTACCTCCAGTAGCAATCGTGCGCCTGCCTGTCTTGCGTTCATCACGCCACCCTGTCACGCTCCGCCTATATGAGAACACTCCCTCTGCTTTGCGCCCTTGCGCTGCTCGCAGGCTGTGCCGCACCCAGGACCGACACCCACGCTGACAAAAAAATCAACGTCCTCATCGTCACCGGCGGACACGGTTTCAAAGCCGAGCCATTCTTCAAAATGTTCGCGGACAATCCGCAAATCACCTACACTTGGGCCACTCAACAGACCAACGCCGAAGCCTACGACCGCGACGATTTATTCAGCTACGATGTCGTCCTGCTTTACGATTCTCCGACCAAAATCACCGACCGCCAAAAGGCGCGTTTTCTGGAACTGTTCGATCGCGGCACCGGCGTGATTGTGCTCCACCACGCCTATCTTTCGTATCCCATGTGGAGCGACTACGAGCGCATCGCTGGCGGCAAATACGTTTATCAGACCGAGCAAATGGTCAACGGCATCACCTCGTCTACTTACAAGGGCGATGTGGACATCCCCGTGACCGTCGTCGCGAAAAATCATCCCGTGACCGCCGGCCTACATGATTTCGTTTTGCACGACGAGTTGTATTCCAACATGCACATGCTGAACAACGCGCAGCCGCTCCTCAAAAATGGCGATCAATGGCTGGCCTGGTATCGCACCGAGAAAAAATCGCGCGTCGTGGGCACCATCGTCGGTCATGGTTGCTACGGCGACCCAAATTTCCAAAAACTGATCGCGCAAAGCATCCGCTGGGTCGCGAAGCGCGACTGAAGTGGCACGAGCGTCTCGCCCGTCCGAATCGAGACGCCCGCGTCTTCGTAGCGCAGGTTGCTAACCTGCTGTATCGCAGGCTGCCAGCCTGCGGAGCGCGATCCAGTTCAACCGCTCCGGCCCCACCGCCGCTCCCAAAATCCTCTCGCCTCCCCGCTCGCGCGGGCGCAAAATCCCGCCATGAAAACGAACCCCTCGGATTTCACCCGCCGTCAATTTCTCAAAACCACAGCCGCCGCCGCGGCAGCCACTGCCATCGCCCCAACCATCATACCCGCGACCGCTCACGCCGCCCCAAGCCCGTCCGACAAAATAATCGGCATCCAGATCGGCGCGGTTTCGTTTCTCGATGAAGGCACGGACCAGGTGCTAGACATTTTGCAGCAGCGCGGCGCCGTGAACACATTGTTCCTGGCCACATTCACCTACGGCCGCGGCATCGCCGGACGCCAGGTTCCCGGCCAACCGCTGCCCGACCACGGCAAGCAGGAATACGATTTGAATTTTCACGGCGGTAATTTCGCCACCCCGCACGCCAAATTTTACGAACGCACCACCCTCAAACAGACCAAAGCGCCCGACCACGGCGATTACGACGTCATCGCCGACGTCCTGCCCAAGGCGCATCGCCGCGGCATGAAAGTCTATGCGTGGTATGAAGACAATTTCGGCCGCGACATTCCCGGCGTGGACAAGCTGCGCGAAATTGATTTGGCCGGCCGCCCCGCCGGCACGCTCTGCCCCTTGCAACCCGACTGCCGCGAATTCCTGATCGGGCTCACACAGGATTATTGCCAGAGCTACGAATTGGACGGCGTCATGTGGTGTTCCGAACGGCAAGGACCGCTCCTGAACGCCATCAGCGGCAGGGGCGATCCTCGGCGGGTCACATGCTTTTGCGATCTGCATCAAAAAGCCGCGCGCGACCGCGGCATCGATGTCGCCCGCGCCAAAGAAGGTTTTGAAAAACTCGCCGCGTTCATCACCGCCGCCCGCGATGGCCAAAAACCCGGCGACGGTTATTTCGTGCAGTTCTGGCGTCTGCTGCTCGACTACCCGGAATTGCTCGCCTGGGAAAAACTTTGGACCGATGGCAAGCACGCCATCTATCCGGACATTTATCACGCCGCGAAAAACAGCCGACCGAGCGTGCAGGTTGGATTTCACATCTGGCACGTGAATTCGTTCAGCCCATTTTTCCGCGCCGAACAGAGTTATCCCGAGTTCGCCAAGGTGGCGGACTTTTTGAAAATCGTTGTTTACAACAATTGCGGCGGCCCGCGTTACGCCAGTTATCTGGACAACATGGCCTCCGGTATCCTCGGCGATTTGCCCAAGGAAGAAGTCTGGCGCGTGAACAACGCCTGGCTCGGTTACGAAAACGAAGCCCCGCTCGACAAATTGCCCGCCGCTGGCCTTTCCTCCGACTACGTCTTTCACGAAACCAAACGCGCCGTCGCCGACGTGCAAGGCAAATGCAAAATTTATCCCGGCATCGACATCGACGTGCCGACCGATGCAGGCCAAAAGAAAACCTCACCCGAAGACGTTTACGCGGCCACCACCGCTGGCCTCAAAGGCGGCGCGGAAGGAATTCTCTTCTCGCGAAAATATTCCGAAATGAAACTCGCAAACCTCTCCGCCGGCGGCAAAGCTGCGCGTGAGTTTACTGGATAGAGTGTTTCAAGAAAATCTGCAGCCGACCGATGGCCGCAAAAGAACGCAAAGGTCGCAAAGAACTTCATTTTCTTTTGTGTTCTCTGCGTTCTTTCGCGGCTATGACTTTTTTTGATCCGTTCTAATCCGCGTTATCCGCGGTCTTATTTCTTCGCCTCCCACAACTCAACCCGATTTCCCTCCGGATCGGGGATCCACGCAAACCGCCCATAATCGTATTCCTCCACTTTTTCCACGATCACTCCATTGGCGCGCAATTGCCCTAGCATCCGTTCCAGATTGGCCACGCGATAATTGATCATAAACGTCGGCCGCGAAGGCCCGAAATAATCCGTGTCCGCCGGAAAAACCGACCAAACCGTCCGGCCAACCTCATCGGGCCGCTCATTGTCGCGCCAAACGAAATCCGCGGTACCATCCTTTGTCTCGATGCCCAGATGCTCCCGATACCACGCCGACATCCGCTCCGGATCGCGCGCCTTGAAAAAGATGCCGCCGATTCCGGTGACTTTTTCAGGAGTATCACTCACGAGTTTAGTAACTCACGGTTTACCCGGCTGAACCAGCGTTTTTTGTGGTGAAACATCAGGCCCCATCGTCCTTCTTCCACGAAGGAGCAACCAGAGCGCGAAAGTCGAAATTCGGGAGCAACGGAGAATCATCAAAATAATTCCCCTGATCTTCGGAAACTCCCACGTTTTTACCGGCCAGCACGTAATGTGTAACGTCCTGGGAGAGCACTTTGAAGACCGACATGAAATGCGCTTCCTCTTTTATCTTGGCGGTGAGCGGAAGGGGAATATCGGAAAGTTCCCCGCGCTCAATGCGAAGACCCTCAAGCCAAACCGGCAAAGTCATCCAACGAACGTCTTGGAAAAGAATATCGATCCTCGTCGGGTGCTGCTCCGTCTTATAGCTGCGCAGCAAAAGCAACCCGTGGCTCACCCAATATAAGTGGAGTGAGAAACGCCGTTGATGTTCAAGAGGAATAGTGGCGCGCATCTATCAAATGGTCTGGTCCCGAGTATTGACACAAAACCATTTCCTTGACCGGCAAGGCCGGTTTGTTGTCCTGGCACATGTCCCCATCCTTAACGGTTCCGAAATCCATTTCAACGTCATTGTCTTCTGGAATTCAAAACCCCGCCGTTCGCTTCCGCATTTGACACCCGTGTTATAACGACCTCAGAAAAGGAGAGTGACGAATGGACAAGGGAACGGAACAAATTCGGGACCGACGGGATGGGTATCGCACCACCAGCAGCACACCACCTCCGCAATTGCGCCTTCCGAAGCACCGTCTCCACCCGTTTTTGCGCGAATTCGTCACGTGCAAGTCGTTGGTTATCAGAGTTTGCCAACCTATTCCAACCCTTGCGGGGGGTATACCTCTCAGATCGTGTCCCCGGATCCCGCCGCCGGCAACGAGCATCGTTGCCTTCGTTCCCTTCTGTTCCAAGTGTTTCCCCGCCAAAGCGGAATTCGCATTCATCCGTGTCCATCCGTGTCCATCCGTGGTTCAAAACCGGCGTTCGTGCCTATTCGTGCCCATTCGTGTCTACCCTCCCCACCAAATTGCATTTGCCCGCAGCCCATTTCCGAATACCTTGCAGTTCACCTGATTTAATGAGCAAAGCAAATTCCAACGGTTCCAACGGCGAAATCCCCTCACTCCCGCCCGGCGTGAGCATCACCACCCTCGATAACGGCCTGACCATCATCGTGCGCGAAGATCACAGCGCACCGGTCGTCTCCGCCCAATCGTGGGCCATGGCCGGTAGCATTCACGAGGGTAAATGGCTCGGGGCCGGGCTTTCGCACGTGCTCGAACACATGCTCTTCAAAGGCACAACCACGCGCCCCGGCAGCCGCATCGACCAGGAAGTGCAGGAAGCCGGCGGTTACATGAACGCCTACACGAGCTTCGACCGAACCGTTTATCACATCGATGTGCCCAACACCGGCGCGCGCACCGCGATTGA
>DASXHY010000149.1:0-2852 GCA_036488095.1 Verrucomicrobiia bacterium
GATTGCTTTCCCAACACCTGAGCAACGGTATTGCTCTTCGGCAAAGCGACATAAAGCTGAATCATGCGTCGCGCAAACATTTTCGTGCGCGGAATCAAGTCTTTTTCTTCATTCTTCATTCTACCCTCTTCATTCTCTTCGTCTTTTTCTTCATTCTGCATTCTTCATTCTTCCTTCCGTTAGGATCCACGTGACCAGCGCCGCGAAAGCGCAGACCAGCGCCCCGATCGCCACCGTCCAGCGGACGCCGAAATAATGCGAGAGCGACCCGGCCTCCAATCCGCCGATGGGCATCATGCCGCCAAAGACCAGCGCCCAAATGCCCATCACCCGCCCGCGCATTTCGTCCGTAGCGTTGATTTGTAACGATGTGTTCGTGGTGGAAAAAAACAGCAGCATTCCCCAGCCGCCAATCGCCAGCAAGACCAGCGCGAGATAGAAATTCTGCACGAACGCCAGCAGCAGGAGCATCGCCGAAAAAATCCACAACCCGCCGAAAACCAGGAAGCGCCGGCTCACGCGATGCCCGACCGACGCCACCGTAAGCGCGCCGAGCAAGGCGCCTATGCCGTTCGCGCTGAGCAGTGCGCCGTAGCCGCCCGCGCCCACTTTCAGCACGTCCGTCGCGAACGCCGGCATCAACACCGAATACGACCACCCGAAAATTCCGACAATCGCAAACAGAATCAGCAGCGTTTTCATCCGGCGATGCTGCCACACGTAGGAAAACCCTTCGAGCACATGGGCCGCCGCTGAATCCGGGCGTTGCGGCTTGACGAATTCCGGCAGGCGCATCATCGCCAATCCTGCAATCACCGCCAGATAGCTCAGGCCGTCCACAAAAAAGCACATCGCAATCCCGATTCGCGCGATCAGAAAGCCCGCTACCGACGGCCCGATCACTCGCGCGGCATTCACGATGGAGCTGTTGAGCGAGATCGCATTCATCAAATCCTCGCGGCTCGTCATTTCCACCATGAACGCCTGCCGGGCCGGCATGTCGAACGCCATCGCCAGTCCGCGCAAAGCCGCCACGACGAGAATTTGCGACGTAGTGATACGACCGCTCCACACCAATCCCGCGAACGTGAACGCCAATACCATCATGGCCGATTGCGTCCACAAAACGATGTTGCGCTTGGAATGCCGGTCCGCAATCGAGCCGCCCCAAATGGAAAACAGGAGCATCGGCGCGGAATTCACCGCCGTCACCAGCCCCAGCAGCCACTTCGAGCCGGTCATCTCGTAAACCAACCACCCCTGGGCCGTGTTCTGCATCCACGTGCCGATGAGCGACACCAGTTGACCGCTGAAAAACAGGCGGAAGTTTCGATGACGCAACGCGGAAAACGTCTGCCGCAACATCAGCTCGCCCACGACCATCCGGCGCGGCTGGCCGGTGACTTCCTCCGGCACGCTCGCTATTTCGTCGGGCACATTCCCATTTGTCAGCGGCATGGCGCATCAACATAAATGCGGAAGACGGAATCGCGAATGGGGAAATATCGTGCGTAGCGCAGGTTGCTAACCTGCTGTGTCGCCGACTGGCAGTCGGCGGAGCGCAATTGAATCCTGCGGCCACCGAAACCATAGATTTCTACAAAGCAGAAAAGTCTCATGCACGCCATTCGATTACATTCGCCGGAAGCCGCCGCCGAATGGATTGTTCGGACGCCCGCCACCCGACTGGTCCGACGGATAACTCAACCCGGTCACAACCTGGTCGCCCTCTTTGAGACCCTCGATCACTTCAGTATAAACGCCGTCGCTGATGCCGACCTTCACCTGGACCGGCGTCAATTTTGTCGGGTCCGCCGGGTCCGACTGCACATACACCGTCCGAACCGGCTGATGTTCGGCATGAGTATGGCCGCCCGGCCCGCCACCGTGGTCGTGGCCGTGACCTTCGCCACGATTGCCCCCCTGACTGCCGGCGCCATTCGTCGGGCCTTCCATTTTTGTGGCCCCGTTCGTCTTCACATCTTTGGACATTACTTCCGGCGGACGAAACCGCAGCGCCGCGTTCGAAACTCTCAGCGTATCCTTCCGTTCTGCGACCACTACCGAAACATTCGCCGTCATGCCCGGTTTCAATTTCATGTCCGCATTTTCCACACTGATGACCGCGTCGTACGTCACTACGTTTTGATAATTCGTCGGCGCGTTGCGGACTTGCACCACTGTCCCGGTAAAAGTGCGGTTCGGGAACGCATCCACTGTGAAGGTCACTTCCTGGTTGTCCTCCACGCCACCCACGTCCGCCTCCGCGATGTTCGCGTCGATCACCATTTTCGTCAGGTCGTTGGCGATGACGAACAACGTCGGCGCACTCAGGCTGGCCGCGACCGTCTGGCCGACATCCACATTGCGCGAAATCACGATGCCATCCACCGGGGAATAAATTGTGCAACGCTCCAGATTCACCTTTGCCGTGTCCAACGCCGCCTGTTTGATCTTAACCGTGGCTTGGGCCTGATGCAGATTGGCGATCGCCGTGTCGTGGTCGGAATCGGAAATCAATTTGTTCTTGAACAACTCATCCGCGCGCTTCGCCTCGATCTGGTTCAATTCCATCGTCGCGCTGGCGCTGGCCAGGTCGCCTTCGGCCTGGGCGACCTGTGCCTTGTAGGTGGACGGATCCAATTGCGCGACAATTTGATTGGCTTTCACCTTCGAATTCCAGTCGGCGTACAATTTTTGAATGTTCCCGGAAATCTGGCTGCCTACCGTGACATTCGTCACCGGGTTCAACGTGCCGGTCGCGGTCACGGCCTGGATAATGTCCCCACGGGTGACTTCCGCCGTCTGGTATTGCGGCCCGGAATCACCCTTTCCAACGAAGTGCCATACGA
>DASXHY010000158.1:0-7139 GCA_036488095.1 Verrucomicrobiia bacterium
GAATCTCATCGTTCCCAAAAGCCGCAACCACACCTTCCGGACAGTGAAGCACAACCGCCCCATGCACTCCCAATTGCCGGACCGCCCGGGCCAGATCTTTGGCTTGGCGAACCGTGAGCCTTTCCGCCGGCTCCGCGCCCAGCAATTTCGCCGCTTCCCATTCGTTTAGGAATAGAATGTCCAGATGCGGCAAACAGGGCGATAGCTGCGCGCGCAAATGCGGATTCGGCGCGCTGACCAAATCCCCGGCCGTGATCATGCCCGCCGCGCGCGCATCCCGCAGCAGGCGCGCGGAAGCATTCAATCCGTCACCACTGACGGCGTCCAGCCCGGGCAAAAAACCAAGGTAGCCGAGACAAAAAACTCTTGCGGGGAAAGTCGCAGGCCGCAGATCGGTTTCGCCCAGATGTTCATTGGTTCCACGGAAATGAAAAAACGTCCGCCGCCCCGTATTTGTTTCCGTCATGACATCCGTGAAGCTCGTGGGAAACTCCGCGGTTGTGCGGAGCATGGCATCCTGGATGCGCAATTCGCGGCAGCGCTCGCGGATGAATTTTCCGTTGGTGTCATCACCGATCAGTCCGCCCGCGAACAACGGGCATTCCGCATCCAATGCGGCGAGATCGGCCAGCAGGTTGAAGGCGAATCCGCCGTTGGACATTTGCCGCCGCTCGATGCACGCCAGCGTGGCCGGTTCCGGCCAGCGATCGATCATCTTTACGTGGTCGACTATCCAATGGCCGGCGGCGGCGATTCCGCGGCGTGAATCAGAAGGCATGGCCGTGGGCGGCGACATTCTATTATTTTTCCCAGAGCAGACGCACCACCGGTGTTTCGTCCTCTTCAATCACGGGAAATCGACCGATGGCTGCGTTCACAAAAAAATTGTCGTTCGCGTCATCGTTGGCCATCGAAACTTCTCCGATGATTGCCTCTGGGCTTTCCGCCCAAAACGCGTGGTAGACGCCCGTGGGTATGGTGACCCGCTCACCCGCTGCCAAAATCACCGTTTCACCGGAGCGAACATCCGCCTTCACGCCATTGCGGGGGAGCGAAAAAACGTCTCCTTTGGCCGTCCGCTCCGGATGGTCCTTCCACAACTCGACCGCCAACCGCCCGGCGCGACAGATGATGTCCTCCTTTTTGCGGCGATGCGCGTGCATGGGCGTCACTTGGCGGAATTTTGAATACATGATCTTTTCGCAGTATTCAGGCTGCTCGGAAAGATTCACCAAAACCAGGCCAACCCGGTCGAAATCCCCCAGGCCGCAATCGGTGACGTCCCAGCGCGGTTCCGGCGGCAATACCCAGTTGGCGGCTTTGAAGCAAGTCATGGCATCCTTCAACGCTTTGTTGATCTGTGATCGTTTCATAAAAATTTTAAAATGACGATGGACTCAATTCGGATTGGGCATTCGACGCACGGTCGAGAATCTGCGCGTAAATTTTACCGCCAATGAACCGCGCGCGGCCCGAAAGCATGCGCTCGATGCGGAGCACTTCGTTCCATTTGGCCATGCGCTCGCTGCGGGAAAAGGAACCGACCTTGATCTGGCCGGCGTTCATGGCCACGGCCAGATGAGCGATGAATCCATCCTCCGTTTCGCCGGATCGCGCGGAAACAACCGGCAGCCAGCCGGCCTGTTGCGTCAGACGAATCGCCTGGATCGTCTCCGTTACCGTGCCGATTTGATTGAGCTTGATGAGCACCGCGTTCGCGACGCCTTTCTCAATCCCCGCCTGGATGCGCCTAAGATTGGTCGTGAACAAATCGTCGCCAATGATTTGCACCCATGAACCAAGCGCTTTGTAAATCAATTTCCAGCCATCCCAATCCGTGTCCGCCATTGGGTCTTCAATGGATATAATCGGATAACGCGCGCACCAATCCGCCAGCAATGCGGCAAACTCCGTCGAAGAAAATTTCCGCTGCTCGAGCGCGAAGCTATATTCGCCCGCGGCCTCGTCGAACAAATCGCTCGCCGCAATGTCCAGCGAAATGGCCGCGTCTTGTCCCGGCCGGTAACCCGCCGCTTGAATCGCCTCCACCAGCAATTGCAACGGCTCCTCATTGGTTTTGAATTCAGGCCAATAACCGCCTTCGTCCGCCACGCCAAAATATTTTCCCCGCTTTCGCAAGATGTTTCCGGCCGCGTGATAAATATCGTGGGTCATCTCCATGACCTCTCCATAGCTGCGCGCGCCCACGGCAATCAGCAGAAAATCCTGCACGTCTGTCCGCCAGTTGGCATGTGCTCCGCCGCCGATGATTTGGATTTCGGGCAATGGCAGGAGGTTTCCCTGGCCCCCGCCAAGATAGGCGAACAACGGTTCGCCACGTGCATTGGCCCCCGCGTTTGCCGCCGCCATCGAGACGGACAAAATCGCATTGGCGCCCAGGCGGCTTTTGTTCCCGGTGCCGTCCAGCGCGATCATCGCTTCATCCAATCCGCTTTGATCCAAAACATCACGCCCGCGCAACGCCGGACCGATCGTGTCCTGAACGTTGGCGATGGCTTTGAAAACCGATTTGCCGCCAAATTTTTTTGGATCGCCGTCGCGCAGTTCCACCGCTTCGAATTGCCCTGTTGACGCGCCCGAAGGCGCCATTCCACGGCCGCGCGCGCCGTTGGCGAGCGTCACTTCCGCTTCGATGGTCGGATTGCCGCGCGAATCAAACACCTGCCAGGCGGATATGGAATCGATTTTCAATTTTGAAATTGGTGTAGACGAGTGAACCACGCCTCGGTAATGGCGGCCAATGATGGAATTTCTCCGGGCAGTTTTGCGCGGACAAATTCGCGAACCAAATCCTGGCGGGCCGGATTCAAATACTCGACCGGCGATTTGCCGTCCACGCGCGCCAGCAACAACATCAGCAGCAAGCGGCTCACGCGCGGTTCCAGTTCCGGGGCCGGCCGCGCTGTTTGATAGGCGCGCCAGAATTTCTCAATCATCGTCCGCCCGCCGCTTGCATGAGGCGCATGATACAACGCTTTCAAAAACAAATGAGCCATCAAAAAGGCGAGGTCGAAGGCCGGCTCGCCGTACCAGGCTACTTCCCCATCCAGCAACACCATGCGATCGGTGCTGACCAGGATATTTTTCGGGCTGAAATCACCGTGTACCAGGCATTCGCGGGTGCGGGCGAGTCGCTCGGCTTCGGCCTTGAACATCGGCGAGAGCGGTGAATTTTTTTCGCCGGTCGCCAATAGAAACGGCTCAATGCGCAATTGAAAAAAAGTCGGCGTCGTGTCGAACAGTTTCGCCGCCTCGGGGTCGCCGGTGGATCGCCCGTGAATTTGCGCCAGTAATTTTCCCGCGTTCCCCGCGTACTCGTCCGTCCCCTTCCCCGCCAGCAACATTTCCTTCCAATTTGAAAAGTCGCCGTTCAAATGCTCCATCGTAAAATAATTTTCCGCCGTCGAACTATGCCTCAGCTTCGGGACCGCCTCCGGCTGAAAACGCGCGACGTAGCGAATGAATTCCCATTCGTGCCGGTTGCGCTTCACATCCGCAAACCAATCCGCCTTGACCTTCAATTTCGCCAGAGCGCGTTTAACCACGAATCGTTCAGCGCCGTCTTCAACCAGATAGATTTCGCACGAAACCCCTCCCGCCAGCGGCGTAAGCCGGGGAGCGTGGTCACGCACCAGGCCGTCGCGCCGGAGCAAATTCAATATTTCGGCGGATTCTGTCACTTTAAGCCAGCGGCCGCGCAATGGTTTGCGGCCGCAAATAATCGTAAAATGTTTCGGGACTGTTGACCCCTCCGCCCAGGCCGCTCAAATTCACGCCGCCGTATGGCAGCCCGTACCCGAATACATTGTGCGCATTGATCCAACTGTTCCCCGCGACCATTTGCTCGGCGACACGTCCGGCGCGTTTCAGATCATTGCTCCAAACGCTATTGGCCAGGCCATAACTGAGTTGATTGACCAGCCGGATGCCGGCGGTCTCATCTTTGAATTTCAATAGGAATGCGGTCGGGCCAAAAATTTCCTCGCGACAGCAAATGTTTTCCGGCGAGCCCGCCAGCAAACTGGGCGGCACATAAAAGCCGCGCTCGCCTCCCGCAGACCCGAAGGTTTTTCCGTCCAGCACAAGCTCCGCGCCTTGTTCAACGCCTTTTTCAAGGTAGCGCGAGATGCGCTGCCGCTGCACTTCGCTCACCACCGGACCCATTTGCGTTTCACGATCCGTGCCGGGGCCGATCTTCGTTTGTTTAAGCGCCTGCGCGGCTTTCTCCACGAATTGATCGTAAATTTTTTCATGCACCAGCCAGCGGGTCGCCGTGCAACAAACCTGTCCCGTGTTCAAAGTGATGGCGCCCGCGAGCTTTTGCGCGGTAGCCTCCACATCCACATCATCAAAAACCATCGCCGCGCCCTTGCCGCCCAATTCCAGTTTGCACGGCACAAGATTGCGCCCGCACATTTCGCCGATTTTTTTGCCGACTTCCGGCGAGCCGGTAAATGACATGCGTTTGATTCGCGGATGTCCGGCCAATGCGGCGCCGGCGCTGGGTCCGTCGCCAACCACCATATTGATCACGCCAGCGGGCATCCCGGCTTCCTCCGCGAGCTTGGCCACAAACAGTGAGCTCAATGGCGTCACTTCGGAAGGTTTGACGACCACGGTATTACCCGCCGCCAACGCCGGCGCGATGCCCCACAACAGCAGCGTAAACGGAAAATTCCACGGAAAAATAAACCCGCAGACGCCGTAGGGCGCGCGATGGGTTCGCGCCTCGATGTTTTTGACCGCCAACGGAACATCATAATGCGCCTGCGCCGAGAGATCGGCGAAATATCGCAGGCACTCGATGCCGAAGGGAACATCGAACCCTTCGGCGGCAGTGATGGCCTTGCCGACATCCAGGGATTCGAGCAACGCGAGATCCGCCGAATGTTTCTCCAGGCACTCCGCGAAACGGTGCAGTTTCGCCGCGCGTTCCTGCGGCGACAACGCCGACCACGCGGGAAATGCTTTCCACGCGGCGGAGACGGCCTCGTCAATCTCAGCCGCGCCGCCCATTCCGACAGTGGCCAATCGCGAGCCGTCCGACGGATTCAAAACCGGCGCTTCGGCGCCGCCGGCTTTCCAACCGCCATCGATAAAATGCCGGACGGGCGCACGCAAAAACTCAGTGACATTTTTAGTGAGTTGAACATTCATAATTTTTAATCAGCTTCCGCCGTAACTGGAACTTGCCGGGGTCAGTTTTAAATCGTCCGCCAGCGAACGCAGCGGCGGAATGCGTTTTGCCTGCAACTCGCCATGATACGCCTTGACGGCTTCTTCCGGGGAAATTTCACCGTCGGCGATGCGGCGCAAAAACGCGATGAACGTCAGCGGATCCTCCGCATGTTTGATTTTTCGGCCAAACAACGCCACTCGCGCGCCGTATTTTTGCGCGTCAGCCAGCAGCTTGAATGCATCGTAGGTGGACCCGCTGCCGCCGCCGAGCACGCCAACAATCACCGACGGATCGTACGCGACAAGCTCCTCCAGCGCGCGAGGTCCGAAATAAGGAATCTTGAGAAACATCGGCCGCGCCGCCATCGGCACACCGGCAAGCATGCGGCAGATGCTGTCATTGACGAACGAAGGAATTTGTTCGGGTCGCAGACCGGCGTCCACGTTCGGCGCGAAAGCTTCCAGAAAATAATTGAACCCTTTGCGCTGCGCCTCCGCGCGAAATTCCTTGAAGGCAAGCAGCGCCTCGCGATCGTTCGGCGCCCGGTTATTGAACGTAATCGAATACAGCCCGAGATTCACGGCCGGCTCGCTCTTGCGTTCGGCGGTAAGGCTTCCATATTGCGCCTCCTCGATTTCCCCGCTGGCGAACGGCAGCGACGGATGCTCACCGTAACGCCCACCGCGCTGGCACCAAACGTCGGTCGTGTCATTGATCCGCACCGCCGGCGTGACTTCCAGAGAATCAAAAAGCCGCTCGCGATGCGCCAGCAAACTCATGGTCGAAATGGACGCCAGCACGATGTCCACAATTCCCTGGCGCGCAATCGAGCGTATCTGTTCGTGAAATTCCGGCATCGTGCGAAAGCGAGCGGACCCGTTCCGTGAAGATATTTCGCCCGGGCTCGGCACTCCCCACGCCATGTCCGCGTCCTTCGCGTCGGCAATAATGAACTCGCGACTGGCGGAGTTCTCGTGGATTTTCTTCAACTTGGTTGCCAGTCTGGATTTCATGTCATTTCATTGATGCCGCCGGAATAAATAAATTCGGATGATCGCGATTCTATCCCCGAGACGGCATTAAGCCACTATCGCATTGCAAATTGCACATACGGATTTAACACAAACTAACACAAAACGTCCGTCAGAACACTTCTGGAACCTGGCCAGCTTCTGTTTTTAGGAATGAGCGAGTGATTTTGGATTTTTCAGTGGCGTCTTCGATTCATCTCGAATGCACCACCAGAAATAAGATGAGGAGTATCCTTCATGGCCCCTTCGTCCTCGGTTGTGGCATGATGCAATTACAAGTAAGGTATTCCATCCGGCATAAAGCGCACCCCTCCTGGACGATTCGGATGCTTCAAACAGCGGTAGAATCCCCATTCTCTCATTTCATGTAACAACAGCAGTGCTCGCGTGACCACTGATGAATCTTTGGCACTTGTCACACGGCAATTCTCAATGACAAACTTGTCAAACTTCGCCAAGTCTTTCTCCACAAACGGTGGCGGGTTTTTCACGCCGATCCATCGCCTCAGATTCTCCTCAAACCAAGTGACCTGATTTTCTGGATTCCTTTTCGCCATGTCGAAACTCTAATGATTGATCGTTCAAAACATGTCGTTGCCGCCCGCTCTATTTCCCCGGCAAGCATTGGGTCGGCTCACCGTAAACGCTTTGCTACCTCAGCCGGTGCTGAAAGAGGGTTCAAAGCCATTGCGGCGGAGAGGGCCAATCAGAGATCATAATGGCGCAACTCATACGCCCGGTTTGATTTTCTGGCAACCAAAATGTTGCCTTCATGCTGGCTAACCGGCAGAAAAAATGGTACAGCCCGTGAATGGGCGATTTCGTAAAGTGCAACTGTCAGCACTGCGGCGGGCACATCGAATTTGAACGCGAAATGCTTTCGCCTTGGAATAGCGCAGTGTCATGTC
>DASXHY010000207.1:0-4122 GCA_036488095.1 Verrucomicrobiia bacterium
GCACGTCCGGCTGTTCGCTTTCGAGATATTCGATAAAATTTTTCCGCAGCACCGCGCGCAGGCCGTTGACGTTCCACGAAATCAATTTCACCCGCCAATTAAAAATGAAAAATGAAAAATGCGCAATTAGACAACCGCAGAGTTTTGGGGAGCGCGCCCGCCTCGGGCGCCGTTCGGCGCGCCTCCCGCCGAACACATGCGGCATGGGAAGGCACTGAACGTTGGAATGATTTCATGCCTCAAAGTGAACCGCGAGGGCGCGGTTCACTGCGCCCGAGGCGGGCGCGCTCCCCATTCCAACAGCATCGTTCCGCATAGCAGGGTGTTAATGATACCTTCGCAAAGGTTTTTCGTTTTTAATTTTGCATTTTTAATTTTTAATTGTCCCCATCTGAGTTAGATTACCGCGGTCCAATGATTGCCAAACCAGCTCAACCACAGAACGCCCAGCCGGCTTTCCGCATCAGCGACGAGCGATTGATCAAAATCACTCCCAGCGCGGCCAAACGCGTCAGCACGTTGCTCCAGAAACAGGGCCGCCCGAATGGCGTGCTGCGGGTGTCGGTGGTCGGCGGCGGCTGCTCCGGCCTGCAATATAAAATGGATTTGCAGGACAACCCGGCCAATCGGGATTTTCTGGTCGAGACCGGCGGCGTCCGCGTGGTCGTGGACCCGAAAAGCGCGCTCTACGTGACGGGCAGCGAGTTGGATTACCTCGACGCGTTGCAAGGCGGGTTCAAAGTGAAGAACCCGAACGCGGCGACCAGTTGCTCGTGCGGCGAGAGCTTTAGCGCTTGAACCGTAAAGTCCAATGTCCAAAGTCCAAGGTCCAAGGTCTCGCAGACTTTCGACGTTAGACCTTGGACCTTGGACTTTGGACATTGGACTTTCCCATGACTGATTATTTCGCTCTGCTCAACGAACCGCGCCGTCCCTGGCTGGAGCCGGAGCCGCTCAAACGGAAATTTCTCGATCTCTCCGCAACCAATCACCCCGATCGCGCGCACCATTTAGGCGAAACGAAACGCGCGGCGGCGCAGGAGCGTTATACGGAATTGAATGCCGCCTACAATTGCCTGCGTGACTCAAAAGACCGGTTGCATCACCTGCTTCAACTGGAACTCGGCACCCTGCCCAAAGACGTCCAACGCATCCCGTCCGAGCTGATGGATTTATCGTTGGAAGTCGGCAAGGCCTGCCGCGAGGCCGATGCATTTCTTGCCGAGAAAGCACGAGCCACCTCGCCCTTGCTTCAAGTGAGTTTTTTTCAACGGAGTGATGAATTCACGGACAAATTGCAGGCGCTGCGGCAACGCGTGAATTCCTTGAACGACCGGCTCAATGACGAGCTCAAACAAATCGACGCCGCCTGGCAAGCGCGCGCGGCAACACGCGCCACCTTGCTCCCGCGCCTTGAAGAACTCTACCGGCTGTTCAGTTATTTCGCCCGCTGGACATCGCAAGTGCAGGAGCGGACTGTGCGGCTTTCGTTTTAGAGCGGATAAAAAAGTCATGGCCGCGAAAGAACGCAAAGAACACAAAGAACACAAAAGAAAAAAGCTATTCTTTGCGATCTTTGCGTTCTCTTGCGGCCATTGGTCGGCTACGGATTTTCTTGGGGCGCGCCAGGCCGGCGGATAGAGCGCAGTTTCTGTACAAGTCCGGGACAATTCTGGGACACATTTGTTGCCTTGGGCGTTTTTCTTTCGGGGCAACGGGCAGAAATCGCGTTGGTACACACTCTGCTCAAATGGCGGCATGCAACAGTTACAGAAAACAGTTCTGTATCGCCCCGCGTCTTCCGCATCCATGGAAGGCGCCCAGTCCTCCTTTAAATCCGCCGGAATGCGCCGGCTTTAAGCTGACGCTCTTCTGAATTGGGTTTGGTTCCCGCCGGTCTGCGCAAGCAGGCCGGCGGTTTTTTTCTTGGGGGTTGGATAAATGGATTTTTGGATTAATGGGGACAGTGGTTAATCCATTCATCCACCAATCCATTTATCCATTAATCCCTCCCGGGCTCTACTCGGGCTGAAACGCCACCACGCTCAACGGCGGCAACGTCACGGCCGCGGACCAGGGCTGGCCATGCATTTTATGCTCCTCGGACAACACGCCGCCCATATTTCCCATGTTGCTGCCGCCGTAAATTCCGGCGTCGCTGTTCAGCACTTCGCGCCATTTCCCAGGGTTGGGCAGGCCGATGCGATAATTATCACGCGGCACGGGAGTGAGGTTCAGAACCACCGCCACACGGCCGCTGCCATCCGGTAGTTGGCGCATGAAAGAAAGAATGCTGCTTTCCTGGTCCGTGCAATCGATCCAATAAAATCCCGCGTGATCGTAATCCGCCTGCCACAGGCCCGGCTCGCGCACATAGAGCTTGTTCAGGTCTTCGACAAATTTTTGCACCCCGCGATGATACGGCCCCGCGCCGAGTAGCCACCAATCCACCTCGCCGTTCGCGTTCCATTCGTGGCTCTGGCCGATTTCGCCGCCCATGAACAATAATTTTTTGCCGGGGAACATCCATTGATACGCCAGCAACGCGCGCAGGTTCGCGAAGCGCTGCCAGTCATCACCCGGCATCCGCTGCAACAACGACCCTTTGCCGTGCACGACTTCGTCATGCGAGAGCGGCAAAATAAAATTCTCGTGATGATGATACAGCATTGCGAACGTGAGATCATGCTGGTGATATTTGCGATGAATCGGCTCGTGCGTGAAATAATTCAGCGTGTCATGCATCCAACCCATGTTCCACTTGAACGAAAATCCCAGCCCGCCGAGATAGGGCGGACGCGTGACCTGCGGCCAGGCGGTTGATTCCTCCGCCACGGTGATGACACCTGGAAATTCCACGTGCGTGATGTGATTGAACGCGCGCAGGAATTCAATCGCCTCCAGATTTTCCCGCCCGCCGTATTGGTTCGGAATCCATTCGCCTTCCTTGCGCGAATAATCGAGATACAACATCGAAGCCACCGCATCCACGCGCAAACCGTCGATGTGGAATTGATCGCACCAGAACAGCGCGTTGGCGGTGAGGAAATTCACGACCTCATGCCGGCCGAAATTAAAAATCAACGTGCCCCAATCCTGGTGCGCGCCTTTGCGCGGATCGGCGTGCTCGTACAGCGCGGTGCCGTCGAAGTTCGCGAGCGCCCATTCGTCGCGCGGAAAATGCGCCGGCACCCAATCAATCAGCACGCCAATGCCCGCTTCGTGCAGTGAATTGACGAGGAATTTCAAGTCCTCGGGCGTGCCGTAACGGCTCGTCGGCGCGTAAAAACCGGTCACCTGGTAGCCCCACGAGGGATAAAACGCGTGCTCCGCCACCGGCATGAACTCGACGTGCGTGAACCCCATTTGCTTCACGTAATCCACCAGCGGCCGCGCGAGGTCGCGGTAACCGAGCGATTCGTTGGCGGTTTTTTTGCGCCAGGAGCCGATGTGCACTTCGTAAATGCTCAAGGGCGATTTCAACGCGTCCTGTTGCTTGCGCTTTTCCAGCCATTGGCCATCGCTCCACTTGAACTTTTTGGTGTCCCAAACAATGGCGGCGTTCTTAGGCGCGTTCTCAAAGAAAAATCCGTAGGGATCGGTCTTCAAAACAATATTCCCGTGCGTGTTTCGCACTTCGAATTTGTAAATCGCGCCTTCGCCGATGCCAGGAATGAAAATTTCCCAGACGCCCGAAGGCCCCAGCGAGCGCATCATGTGAAAGCGCCCGTCCCAATCGTTGAAATTTCCCACCACGCTGATGCGTTGCGCGTTCGGCGCCCATACGGCGAAGCTCGTGCCGGGCACGCCGTCGATCACCCGCAACTGCGCGCCAAGCTTTTCATAAATGCGCCGCTCGTCGCCCTTGCCGAACAGATACAAATCCGATTCGCCGAGCGTGGGCAAAAATGAATACGCATCGCGCGTGCGGTGGGTGTGTTTCTTTTTATCAGTGATGACGAGGTCGTAGGCATACACGCGACTGGCCCCCTTGGTCACACCCTCGAAAACATCCGAGTTCGGAATGCGCTCGAGTTTGAAGGCCGGCTTGTCCTTCTCGTGGACCGGCTGCACCTCGACCTTGGCCGCATCTGGCAACAACGCGCGCACCACAAGACCTGA
>DASXHY010000673.1:0-5821 GCA_036488095.1 Verrucomicrobiia bacterium
CGACGCAATAATCCTCAAACGCATCTTCCAGCGTGCATGAAACTGATTCAGCCGTTTTGTCCGCCGGGATATATCCGAGCGATTTGTAATAAGTCAGCCCCGCCCGCGCTTCATACGAGGTCCACTCGGCGCGGTCTGCCCAGCGCTTGTGCTCGTCCCCATCCGGCGGAGTCATCGCGTCCTTGTAAATTGCGGCGTACGCCTTGTTCGTGTCGTAGTCGCGAAACCCTTTGACGAACGCATCGGCGATAATCGCATCGGCGGGCGTCCCGATCATGATGTTGCTATAAGTCGGATTCGGCCATTTCGGAATCCAGCCGCCTTCGTCATACATTTGCAGCAGGGCGCGAATCATCGGACTAACTTCCTCCGGGTCGAGCAGCGTCAGCAGCGGATGCAATGCGCGGAACGTGTCCCACATCGAATAATCGTTATAGGAAACGCCCTCGTGAATGGCTTCGTCAAAGGCGCTGTAATAACGACCGTATTCGTCAAATCTGCGAGGGAACAACAGCGCATGATACATCGCCGTGTAAAAAATCGTCTGCTCATCCGCCGTGCCGCCTTGCGCCTCGATGCGCTCCAAAAGCGCATTCCATTCCTGCCGGGTCCGCGACGCGACGTGTTCAAAATTCCAATCCGGAATTTCCCTGCGGAGATTTTCCCGCGCCTGTTCGAGGCTGATAAAAGATGAGCCGATGCGGATGCGAATCACGTCATTCTTTTTCGTCGCGAACGTCGCGAACGCGCCGACGCGCTCTCCCCCCTGCTCCGCTGTGCCGTCCGAAATTCGCGCATCCATCGGACCCGAGCCATCCGGCTCGGCTCCTTTGCTCTCCCAGGTCGCGAAAGAATCAAACGGTTTTTCAAATTGAATCACAAACCAGCCTTTGAATTTCGTCAGCTCCGGCCCCATGTGTTTGTGCGAAAAAATATTGTAACGTCCGGAATTGTATCCCACGATTTCCCGCCGGTCAGGAGAAACCTTCACCCAGCCTTCATAACCGCTCAACCGGCTCATCTCGATGAACAAATGCGACGCGGCCGCCTTTGGGTAAGTGAATCGGAAAAGAGCGCAACGCGGCGAAGCCGTCATTTCAACTTTTATCTTCGCGACATCGCTGGTGTTCGTATTTTCCAGTTGGACCGAGTACTCGTAAGGCTTGGCGACTTCGCTGCCCGGGACAATTTCCAATCCCCGTTCGCCTGGGCGCGCGCGCCGTTCGCCTGTCTCGGGCATCAGCGTGAGAAACCCGTAATCGCCCATCCACACCGTCGGTTGATGGCTTCCCATGAAGCCGATGATTGTTCTCTGTTCGTGGCGATAAGGCATCCGGCTGATACGGTTTTCCTGCGTCATCGGCGTCCAATGCGTCATCCCGTGCGGCGGCGTGACCCACGGGCAGACGCCGCCGTAGTTCACCGTTCCCGCAGGACCGGTAGTGCCGATCAACGTGTTCACTTTGTCAACGGGAAGGGGCGCACCTGACGCGATAACGGCGCTCGAAGTGAGAAATACAACTGAAACAATCGCCCGTTTCATCTTAAGGAATCGTGCCGCGCGACCTTGAACCTGCCGGCAAAGGCAGCCGCACGATGCATTTGCGGAAAACAATAGCGATTTTCCCCGGCTGGCACAACATGTTCTGCCGCGATCCGCGATACTCTCGTCACTCATCATGCTGGAATCTGCTTCGCAAACAAGCGCTCCTGCCAATCCGGTTCCGACCGACTCAAAGGATTCACTTATGACCGGGCTCGCAGATGGCGACCGGTCTGGCTTGCAATATGCGAAACAGTCTCCAGCGATGTCATTGAGGGTTTGCGTTTCTTTTCATTGAGGTTTTGCGGCGAAGCTTTTAAGTTGGGCCTGCCCGGTCGAAACTCGTTCCCGGGGAAGCAAACGTTGATTGCGCCACCAATGAAAAAAATCCAAAAAACATCCCGCAAGCCATTGCTCCGTTCACGTCGGCGACAGGTTGCCGTGTTGATCGATTTTTCCCGTTCGTATGGCCGCGGACTTTTATCCGGTGTGGCAAAATTCGTGCGCGAACATCATGAATGGTCCGTGCAGAGCGAGGAATGGCGATGGATTGACGCCACGCCGGCGTGGTTCAGGAACTGGAAAGGCGATGGCGCGATCGCCTGGGTGGAAACGCCGGAGCTGGCGGCGATTGTTAAAGGTTTGCGCGTGCCGACGGTGGACGTGCGCGGCTCGGTGCTGGATTGCGGCCTGCCGCTGATTGCCACCGAAAATCAGATGGTCGCCACCCTCGCCGCGGAACACCTGATCCAGCGAGGTTTCCGGAATTACGCGTTTTGTGGATTTATCGGGGCCAATTATTCCGATCAGCGCAGCCGTTTGTTTAAGGAATGTGTCAACCGCGCGGGATTCGACTGCGCGATTTATGATCCCCCGGAAACTTCGCGCGACGCCCAAATCATCGAACTGGAAAAACGCGGCCTGCTCTTCCAGGGCCATCTCGCCCGCTGGCTCAAGTCTCTACCGAAACCCGTCGGAATCATGACCTGCAATGACATTCGCGGCCACCAGGTGATGAACACCTGCCGCCGGCTGGACCTAACCGTACCTGAAGAAGTCGCCGTCGTCGGCGTGGACAACGACGCGATATTTTGCGAACTGTCGGACCCGCCGCTCACAAGCGTTGCGCTGAATACGCTGCGGATCGGCTACGAAGCCGCGGCTCTGTTGGAGCAAATGATGGACGGCGGCAAGCCACCGAACAACCCCGTGCTCATCCCGCCGCTCGAAATCGTCGCGCGCCGGTCCTCGGACGTGCTGCCGATGGTCGACCGCCAACTCGCCGCCGGCGCGCGCTTCATGCGTGAACACGTCTTCGAAAACATAACCACCAACGACATGGCCCGGGCGGCCGGGATGTCCCGGCGCGTCTTTGAGCGACGATTTCTCACCCAGGTCGGCCGCTCTCCCAAAGCCGAAGTGTTGCGCTTGCGCCTCGATCGCGTCAAGGATCTACTGACAAACACTGACTGGAACCTGGCGCAAATCGCCGAGCGCACCGGCTTTAAATACGCCGAATATCTCCATTCCGTCTTCAGCCAGAAAGTAGGCCTGACGCCCGGAAAATTCCGCCGCAAAGGAAAAGCCTAATCCAATGGCTCCGAAAGAAACAAATTTTGAATAAAAAATAACCCAACCCAACCGGACCGCCGGTTATTTCGCGGGACCGGCCTGTGACAGGATCCAATCGGCCAGCATCTTCGTCTGAGCGTCGGTGACCATTGGAAATGGTGGCATCAGGACCGAGCCCCATTTCCCGGAGCCGCCACCATGGACTTGCGCGGCAATTTTTTGGTAGGCATCGGGATCATTGTGGTACTTCACCGCGACGTCATGAAATGCCGGTCCCACGATTTTCACATTGACGCCGTGGCAACTCAAACAACCGTACCGCGTGGCCAGCGCCTGGACGCTGGCGGGCTGCGCAGTTGTGTCAGTCACGGCCGGTGCCGCTGCGGGTTGTCCTCCGGCGCCGGTCCCATAGTTCTCGGCCAGATAATGCGCCAGTTGATCCATTTGGTCTTCGGGAATCGGCGCCGCGTATTTGTCCCTCATTTTTTTGACTTCCGCTGACCAGAACGCGAGCGGCATCGGCGGTTGCGTTTGGACATACTCGACCGAGTGACACGTCAGGCATTGGGCGTTGGCGATGCCTCCCTCCGGCCCCGGTTTGAACGACGCAGTCTCGGGCGGCAGTTCAATCTTCATGACGTCGGCATTGAGAGCTGCGACGCCCGCGCCAACCACGGCCAGCGCAATAAGCACGCGGACGATCGAGCTGCGTTGAACCATTCTCAATTTCGAGATTCTCATTTGGTTTTTCATTCGCGAGCTGCTCATGCAGCGGTCACACGGACCGATTCAATGACGTTGCGCATGTAACCCGCCGGATTCCAAAGTGGCGATGACGGTTGCGATTGTCCGATGCGATTGGTGGCGCAAACTTGTAAAACGTAATCACCGGCTTTTCTCGGCGTGAAGCGGCAGGTCCATTCGCGGAAAGAATATTTGCCGAGATTCTCGCCCAGAGCGGCCTCTCGCCAGGTTTTTCCACCATCCGTAGAAAACCGCACCGAAGTGATTCCATAACCGCCATCAAAAGCGATCCCGCGCACACTGATTTCTTTTCCCGCAGAAATTTTAGCCCCGTCGGCCAGGCTGGTAATGAAGGAGCGCACATTGAATCGCTCAATGGGTTTGGTTTTGCCAGCCGGCGCCCCGGGCTCGACGCACGCACATCCGTTGTCCGGAATACGGTAGGCGGTGCTCATCCAAAAATTCGCCAACACATCGTCAACCAGCGTGACATCAGTGACGTGCTTGACCCAATATGTTCCATAATATCCGGGCACGATGAGCCGAAGCGGATAACCGTTCAGCATCGGCAAATCCGCGCCATTCATTTCATAGGCCACCATTACCTCGCCATCGAGGGCATGGTCGATATCGAGAGCCTTCACAAACACCGGCGTTTTTTCGAGCGGCGGCCGGTCCAAACCTTGAAACGTCACCTGCTTGACGCTGCTCCCAACACCCGCCTTTTCCAAAACATCCTTCAGCTTCACACCCTTCCAACGAGCGTTGCCCATGGCGCCATTTCCCGATTGCCCGCCCGCCACCCGCGGCTGGCTGAATCCACGGCTGTTGCCGGAGCATTGATTGACAGCAACCAATTCCGTCGCCTCAAACTTTGTTTTCAAATCCGTCAGCGACAGCGACAGCGGCGATTTGACATCCCCTTTGATATTCAATCGAAACGCGTCGGGATCGATGCTCGTCGGAATTTGCGACAAATGATAACGCACGAAGAAAGCGTCATTCGGTGTCAGGATGCTCTCGTTGAAAACCGAAAACGGTGTCTCCAGTTGCGGTGGCCGGGAGGTCTGCAAAATCAACGGGCGTTTTTGCGGGAATTTCGCAAGCCGCCGTTCGCCATTCGCAAATGGCAAGGTAATAACGTCATCCGCCAGCGCGGAAATCAGATGACTGGAAAAAGCGCCGCCGACACCGGTTATGATCGCGGTCCGCAGAAAATTGCGACGACTCAAAATGCGGGAATGCTTAATTTCGTTCGCCATGATGCTTCACATTTCACGAATTTTAAAGATAAGTAAAGGGAATTATTTTTATACGAAATAATTCAGTTTAATCACGGACGAAGACGGCTAAAAAATGGATTTACATTTATTTCACCCGCCGTCATGGTGCCCATCGGCATGAAACTGATTCGCGTTCTATTGCTCGGAGTTTCTTTGGCCGGCGCGCGCGGTGCGATGGCCGATACAATCGGCCGCCTCGTCAGCGATGGCCAATGGATCGAGGCTCAGCAACAGATTGACCGGGAACTCAACCAAAGCAATATCAGCTTTCAATCCCGCCAGGATCTGCTTTTCCAACGCGACCGGATGCGCCGCATGCGCCTGGATTTCGACAAAACGCGCGAGCAAGTGTTCCAGGAAGTTTTAGCTGCCGCTCCCGCTGTCACCCATCAGCAATTTGCTGATTGGGAAAAAACCGGGGCGATCGAGCATTTGGATATCGATGGCACGCGATGGTACTTTGATCACGCAGCCCCGAATCTATTTCGCATCAGCGCGCAGGCCAGGACTCTGGAGAAACATCCCGTCGCATGGTTCCGATACTATTTAGAAGACATTCGTCACATTATTTCGGCCTATGACCGAGGAGGCACGCGGCTCAATTCGCCGCGGACATGGCGCGTCACTTACGAGTTGAAGGTGAAGCCTGGCGAGGTTCCTCCGGGCGAAATCATCCGCG
>DASXHY010000280.1:0-1750 GCA_036488095.1 Verrucomicrobiia bacterium
CTTCACATAGGCGGCGCTGGGGCCAAGTTTGGGAACGCGATCAATAACGTCGTTCACGAGATGAAAACGGTCCAGTTCATTCATCACCACCATGTCGAACGGCGTCGAGGTCGTGCCCTCCTCCTTGTAGCCGCGCACATGCAGGTTGTCGTGATTGGTGCGCCGGTAGGTCAGGCGATGAATCAGCCAGGGATAACCGTGATAGGCGAAAATGATCTGCTTATCCTTCGTGAACAGCACATCGAAATCCTTGTCGCTCAGACCATGCGGATGTTCGCTTTGCGGCTGGAGCTTCATCAAGTCGACTACGTTGATGACCCGAATTTTTAAATCGGGAAAATGGCGGCGCAAAAGCCCCACGGCCGCGAGCGTTTCGAGCGTGGGCACATCACCGGCGCAGCCCATGACGACATCGGGTTCCTGGCCCCGGTCGTTGCTCGCCCATTCCCAGATGCCGATGCCGGCCGTGCAATGCTTGATGGCGGCGTCCATATCCAGCCATTGCGGAGCGGGTTGTTTGCCGGCCACGACGACATTCACGTAATTGCGGCTGCGCAGGCAGTGGTCGGTCACGGATAGCAATGTGTTCGCGTCGGGCGGCAGATAGACGCGGATGATTTCAGCTTTCTTGTTCACGACGTGGTCGACGAAACCGGGATCTTGATGGCTGAAACCGTTGTGGTCCTGCCGCCAAACGTGCGAGGTGAGCAGATAATTGAGCGACGCAATGGGCCGCCGCCAGGGAATGTGGCGGGTGACCTTCAACCATTTGGCGTGCTGGTTGAACATGGAATCAATGATGTGGATGAATGCCTCGTAGCAGGAGAAAAAACCGTGGCGGCCCGTGAGCAAATAACCTTCAAGCCATCCTTCACACTGATGTTCGCTCAACATTTCCATGACGCGGCCATCGGGCGCAACGTGGTCGTCGGTCGAAAGAATCTCCGCGTCCGACGCGCGGCTGGTCACTTCGAACACCGCGTTCCAACGATTCGAGGCGGTTTCATCCGGGCTGAACACACGGAAGGTTTTGGGATTGCGGCTGATCACGTCGCGGATGAATTCGCCCTGGACGCGCGTCGCTTCGGCTTGCACCGCGCCGGGCTTTGGCACTTTCACGGCGTAATCGCAAAAGTCCGGCAGGCGCAAGTCCTGCAACAGCAGGCCGCCGTTCGCGTGCGGGTTCGCGCCCATGCGTCGCTCGCCTTTGGGAGCGATCTCGGCGAGTTCGGGGCGCAGCTTTCCGGTTTTATCGAAGAGCTCCTGCGGGCGATAACTCTTCATCCATTTTCCGAGAATCTTCACGTGGCCCGGGTGCCTCATGTCGCCCATCGGCACCTGATGCGCGCGAAATGTGCCTTCAATTTTTTTGCCATCGACAAATTTTGGGCCCGTCCAGCCTTTCGGTGAGCGAAGAATAATCATCGGCCAACACGGGCGTTCCTTGACGCCCCTGGTGCGGACGTCTTGTTGAATTTTTTTGATGTCGTCGAGAACCGCGTCGAGCGTGGCGGCCATCAATTGATGCATCTTCGTTGGGTCATCGCCCTCGACGAAATACGGCTCGTAACCATACCCGCGAAAAAGCGCTTCGAGTTCATTGCGGGGAATGCGCGCCAGCACGGTGGGGCCGGCAATTTTGTAACCGTTCAAATGCAGGATGGGCAGCACGGCGCCGTCGAGCGCGGGATTGAGAAATTTGTTTGAGTGCCAGCTGGTGGCGAGCGGGCCGGTTTCCGCCTCGCCGTCG
>DASXHY010000296.1:0-2094 GCA_036488095.1 Verrucomicrobiia bacterium
GTGCGAATCCTTCGAGCGCATCCAACCCATTTCCGGGTCGTAAATATTCTTGTAGCCGGCCGAGCGTTTCATGAAATAGTCGTAGTCGTCACGCTTGCCGAGCGCCTTGGCCATTTGGGCGATGCACCAATCGTCGTAGGCGTATTCGAGCGTTTTCGAGAGTGATTCGTCCTCTTCATCGCACGGCACCCAGCCCAGTTTCCGATAGGACGCGAGGCCGTCGTAATCGGGATTCATGGCCGTGGTTTTTATGGCTTCATAGGTGCGTTGCGCGTCAAAGCCTTTCACGTGTTTCAAATAACCGTCAACAATCACCGGCACGGCGTGATAGCCGATCATGCACCAGGTTTCGTTGCCTTGCAGTTCCCACATCGGCAAGAGATGGTCCGCGCTTTGGTTGTAATGATCGAGAATGGTGTTGATCATGTCCGAATCGCGCTTTTCGTGGATCAACGACAGCAACGGGTGCTCGGCGCGGAAGGTGTCCCACAACGAAAACACGGTGTATTCCGTAAATTTTTTGGCGACGTGAATGTTCTGATCGAAGCCGCGATATTCGCCGTTCACGTCCTGGTAGAGATTCGGCACCAGCAGCGCGTGATAGAGCGAGGTATAAAAAGTTTTCTTTTGCTCGGGTGAACCTTCAATTTGGATGCGGCTCAATTCGTGGTCCCATTTCTTTTTCGTGGCCTCGCGCACCTGGTCGAAATCCCAGCCGGGAATTTCCTTGTCGAGATTTTCCAGGGCATTCGCGGCGCTCACGGCGGAGATGGCGACTTTGACCTGGATGACTTCGCCGGCCTGCGTTTTGAATTTGGCAAGAAATTGGAGGTTGGTGCCGGCGGCCTCGTTGCGGCTGCGGAAGCGATAATTGACGTAGCTGTGATAAATCACCGGCTTTTCATTGGCGATGATTTCCGCCTCATCGAACGGCCGGGAATAGCGCGCGGCGAAATACAGATACCGTTCCTTGGCCCAGCCGTTCACGAGATGGAAACCGGTGATGGTGTTGCTATCCTCGATGCGCAAGCGCGATTCGGCGATGTGCCATCGGCCGCCGTTGATGACATGGCTCAGGTCGGTCAGCAAAGAAGCGGAATCATTGACGGGAAAGGTGAAGCGCAAAATTCCGGCGCGCTCTCCAGCGGTCAGTTCCGTCGTGACGCCGGATTTTTGCAGCTTCACGCGATAATAACCCGCGGAGGCGAATTCATCCGCGTGCGAGAACGCGGATTGATAGCCTTCCTCGGGATGATCTTTTCGCCCGGCCACAAACGCGGGTTCACCGACCTGCGGCATAAAAAGAAAATCGCCGAGGTCGGGGCAACCCGTACCGCTCAGATGCGTCAGGCTGAATCCCATGATGGTCGGGTCGGTGTATTCATAACCGGAATCGGTGTCCCAGTTCGTGACGTCGGTGTCCGGGCTGATTTGCACCATGCCGAAGGGCGCGGATGGGCCGGGGAAAGTATTGCCTTCGCCCTGGGAGCCGACGAAGGGGCAAATGTAATCCGACAAACGCGCTTCGGCGCCCACTCCGACAAATCCAATCAGTTGCACGGCGGCGAACACCGCGAGTCCCAGGGTTGGAAACGAATATTTTGTTTTCATGTCGATCTGGCGCGTGGTTTTCCGTTTAGATTTTCGGTGGACGTTCCTCGGCGGTGGAACCGAAAGCCTTATTCGGCGTCGGTCCCATCACGAGGACCAGCTTGCCGCCGGCGGCGATTTCATCCTGGGTGATGAATCCCTTGCTGAACGGCTTGCCATTGAGTGTCGCGGACTGGATGTAGACGTTCGCTGACGAATTGTTTTTTGAGACCACGGTGAACTCGCGGCCTTTGTAATATTTGGGATCCAACTTCAGCGTGGCCTGATCAACCAACGGGCTGCCGAGGATATATGTGCCACTGGCGGGATCCACCGGGTAGAAACCGAGCGCGGTGAAAACATACCAGGCCGACATCTGGCCGCAATCGTCAATTACGCCGGCCAGCCCTGGAAAACGCAGGCGCGCGTGCGGCAGGTGGCCAACGCACTTTACAACGACACGCCCAGCGGCATTTGCGGCAACGACGATTGCGGCCAGATGTC
>DASXHY010000350.1:0-4544 GCA_036488095.1 Verrucomicrobiia bacterium
TCGGCATGTTGTGCGTCAGCGCCGCGACCTTGTTCCTCACCTGCCTGGCCGTCGGTGCACTGGCGTTGGAATGTTCGGCGCACGAAGCAACCACGTTTCAAGCATTGGTGCGTTGCTGGGGGCTTTGCCTGGTATTTGCCGTGTGTTGGTGGATGGGCCTTTCTCAGTTTTGGTTGGGACGCGTAAATTTGGGTTCCGCGCCGTTTGGCTTTGTATCCGTGCTTCGCATTTATTACACCGCGGCGGCGTATTTGGCGCCCACATTTTTGTTTCTCTTGCGCGCAAAGCATAATCTCGAAACGCGCGCCTTCGTTCAGCGCCGCAATCCGTTCGCCCAGCAGTTCAAAAATCTCGACCAGTACTGGAAAGATCTGCGAAAACTTGTGCGCGCCATTTTGCGAACGCGCGATCCGGAAGCCGTCGCGCTCGCCAACGAGGTCATTCGAAAAGAACTCGGAACCTCTGGCGATGAGCGCGTGTGGTCGTTGAGCGGATTTCTGCTCGCGCGCATGCAGGTTCCCACGTTGCTGGCTTTCGCCATCATTTTCGGCGCGGTCATTTTCATTTTCCTGTTCTTCGGCATGTTGATGGATCCCAAATCGACGCCTTTCCGTGTCATCATCGGCGGATTTTGGATTTTGGCGCTGCTGACCTTGCCCATCCAAAGCGCCAATGCCATCGCAAGCGAGCGCATCAACGAGCGCCTCGGCGCAATCCTGACCACACCCCTCACGGCCCGCGAAATCCTCGACGAATGGCTTGTGCCCGTCCGGCGCTGGATTCGGTTTCTCACGCGGCCATTGATTGTTCTGTTCGTAATGGAAGCGCTGGTGAAATTTAAAACTCAGGACGCAGGACATGCGCGCTGGTTGAATGTAGCCTGTTATTTCGGTATCTCTTTATCAACTGTTTTGATTTATCCGCGATTGGTTCAATGGCTTTGCCTGTGGATTGGCCTGCGAATGCGAAACCAAATCCGCGCGATGATGACCGCCTTCTTGCTGGTGGCGGGGTGGTGTTTCATTCCGTTGCCGCTGTCCAGCTACCTTGTTGAAACCGGACTGCTGACGGAGCGATGGAATGATGTGCTGACATTTTTCAGCCCGGTGGCCGTTATCCGGTTCGCGGAAGCGCTCGGCAGCCCGAAATCCGAGATTGGGATGACATCGAACCTGGCCTTCCTGCTCATCGTCCATTTCGGCCTGGCGGCCGCGCTCACCTGGAAGCTTCGCCAAATTTGTTTAACCAAGGCCGACCGTTACCTGGGACGAATTTGAACTTCAATTTTAACGAGAAGTCTGTATTGTTCACCGCGTGCCGCATACGCCACTCGGATTATTGCGCCGAGACGAGAGGAGCGCCCGCATGAAATGCTCCTGGTGGATTTGCCTTCTCCTTTTCGCCGCTATGTCGGCATCGGCCCTCGAAGTGCAACAGGTGAAGTGGGGCTTCGATGGCTTGGCCGTGCCCGGACGTTTCAACCTGCTCTCCGTGCTGGTCGCCAATTCTTCCACGGAGCCGTTCGATGGCACCGTCACCTTCTACAAAAGCCGCGGCCTCAGTGACCGCGCCGGCGCGCTCTATGCCGCGCCGTGCTATGTTTCGCCATTGACCGCCCGCTGGGTGCAATTTTACGTCTACATCGACAACCAATATGACCAATGGCGGCTGGAGTGGGGCCGCGGTTCGGATGATCGCCACGATCTTGAACCGCCAAAATGGGGTCCGCCCGCGCAGGTAATCCTTGCCGATTCTGAGATCGTGAGCGCCATCAGCACCTTTCGGCAATTCCCCGATGAACTTTTCCCGCCCACCGCCGCCGCGACCAGTGGTTTGGATACCCTGCTGTTGGATCATGTGCCGCGCTGGGAACCGGCCAAGCGGCAGGCGCTCCTGAGATGGCTTCGCGCCGGTGGCAAGCTGCATGTGTTATTGGGCCCCGACGGCCGCTATCCGGTTTTCTCGGATGAACTCAGCGTATTGAATTCAATCGACGAGCAAACGCGCATCGGAGCGGGCTTCGCCGTGCGCCACGCCGTCACCGCAGCCCAGATTCGAAAACAGGACATCGGCGAAAGCGAGGCTCCGAAGAAAACCAAGCCGGAGGATTCCAATGCAGTGTATCAAACCACCAACACGCTTCTCGCGGCTTTGGCCCGATTGAGCCACGCCCGCCTCAACTGGGGTTTGATTTACCTGATGGCTTTCGTCTATCTCGCGCTCGTCGGTCCGGGAAACCTGGTGGCCGGTCGGCGGTTCGCGGATTACCGGCTGCGCATCGGGCTGCTGATTGCAACCGTCGCGGTATTCGCATGGCTTTTCAATTTAGTGGGCCGGCGCGGCCAAGGCGAAGCCAGCGTGGTCCATACACTTTCCTACGCGCGCGCGATTGATGGCAACGACTACGATGTCATGCAGTGGATCAACGTTTTCGCCACGCGCGGCGGACATTACACCATCACTCACACCGCGCCGCACAATATCTATTCCAGCGGCCAGGATTACGAAGCCGTCAATGGCTTCATCGAGAGTGGTAAGAATGGAAAATTCGCTGTTGATATCCCGATGTTCTCCCGCCGCGGGTTTCTGCACGAAGCGGAAATGAAAGGCGCCGACATAGGCGTGAAAATTGTGAATTGGGACGGCACAAACACGTTGCGGAAATTGACCCTGACCGCCCAGCCTGATTTCACCAAACAAATTCTCGATGGCTGGCTTGTGCAAGGTGACCAGGTGTATGCCATGAAACTAACCAATGGCCAGATCCAGTTCGAAGATTCTGGCAAACAATCGTTGAGCGCATCGCTGACGAGTTCCGACCCGCAACAAGCCGCGTTTATCTACGGCAGTCCGTACGACAATGACGACGCCGACCCTGACGTGGAAAAAGAGTTTCGCAAACTTGCAAAACCATTGATTGCCTGGAGCCTCGGTGTTATGGGTCCGAAAGATGTGGAAACAGCGCACCCCGCAACGGACGGACGCGTGCAACTATTCCTTTTTGCCCACAGCCCGGAAAGCTTCAGCATCACTGGACCGCACTTTGGCCGCGAAATCGGCTTTGTGCTGTATCGCCTTGACTTGTTCAAACCCGGATCGTGAGAGGAACCCATGAGTGAACCGAACCAACCGATCATCGAAATTCGTGACCTGTCCCACGCTTATAAACGCCAGCAGGCGCTGCAAGGCATCAGTTTCACGGTGGACCCCGGTTCCATCCACGGGTTCGTCGGCCCCAACGGCGCGGGCAAAACCACCACGCTGAAAATCCTCGCCACTCTTCTCAAACCGCAACGCGGCAAAGTCCGCGTCTTCGGTCTGGACATCGTTGACGATTACAAACAAGTGCGCCGAAAAATCGGTTTCATGCCCGACCACTTCAGCCTGTATCGCCAGATGACCGTGCAGGAATATCTCGATTTTTTCGCGGCCGCTTACGGGATGGATGTGGCCGAGCGCAATCGTGTAGTAGGGGATGTGCTCGCCCTGACCGACATGGCCGGGCGTCGGAGCGATTTAATCAAAGGCCTTTCCCGCGGCATGCAACAACGCGTCAGCCTCTCCCGCGTGCTCGTTCACGACCCGACCTTGCTCCTTCTGGACGAACCGGCCAGCGGCCTCGACCCGCGCGCGCGGATTGAGCTCATGGAAATCATCCAGGAGCTTCGGCGCATGGGCAAAACGATCTTCATCAGCTCCCACATTTTGTCTGAACTGGCGCTGTTGTGCGATAGCGTCACCATTCTCGATCGCGGAGTTGTCCGCTACAGTGGCTCCATCAGCGGCCTGCACCATAGCAATGGTGAAACGGTGGATTACCTTCTTTCGCTGGCCGAAGAACATCCGGACACGGAAGGCGCGTTGCGGAAAATTAACGGCGTCGTCGACGTCACGAAGGCCGCGAAGGCGCCGCAATACCGCGTGAGTTTTCAGCGAAAGCAAACCGACCCGAATACCTTGCTCCGTGCCACTCTCGATAGTGGCGCGCAGGTCCTCGGCTTCCAGGAAATCGTGCGCCAGCTGAATCAGGCGTTCATGGATCTGACCGAACCCGGCGTGCCGCCCGTGATGAACGTCATCGATCAGGAACTGCCACCGCCGCCCGTTCCCAACCCCGGAGGACCCGCATGAAATTGCCCGCGCTCGCACTTTTCGAACGCGCCCTGCGCCTGGAAACGCGCTCCATCACGATCTGTCTGGGGCGCGCTGGGCTCCTGGGAGTAATCCTCCTTTTTCTGCTGCCCATTCAGCAATTGGCGCGCGGCGGTTGGTATGGAGCTCCCGGATTGCGATTTCTGCAAGAGATGGTTTGGGTGAACCTCATTTTTATCACATTGGCCGGCCTGAGTTATTTCGCCTCCGCCATCACGGAGGAAAAAGAGGAAATGATGCTCGGCCTGTTGCGGATGACCAACCTTAACCCGATAGCAATCCTATTGGGCAAATCCACGAGCCGTTTGATTGGCGCGTTTCTACTGCTGCTGGTGCAGGTTCCGTTCATCCTCCTGGCCGTGACCCTCGGCGGCGTCGGCCTGCTCCAGGTC
>DASXHY010000367.1:0-2519 GCA_036488095.1 Verrucomicrobiia bacterium
CGGCCTGGTCGGTGTAGAACCGTTCGACGGTGACTGTATCGCGTTGCATGGGTGTTTGTTTCTGTGCGTTAAATAAGTTAAATGGGTTAAATGAGTCAATGCATTCCGCTATGCCGCGCGCCGACCTATTTAACCATTTAACTCATTTAACCAGCTTACATATTGAACTCCGGCCCCAGATAAATTTCGCGGGCTTTCGGGTCGTTGCTCATTTCCGGGCCGCCGCCTTCGTAAACCACCTCGCCTTTGTGAATCAGGTAGGCGCGGTCCACGAGTTTTAAGGTCTCGCGCACATTGTGGTCGGTAATCAGGATGCCGAGGCCCCGTTCCTTCAATCGCCGGATGATTTTTTGCACTTCATAAACGGCAATTGGATCAATGCCGCTGAACGGTTCGTCCAGCAACAGCAATTTCGGGCTGGTGACGAGCGCGCGGGTGATCTCCAGGCGCCGTTTTTCGCCGCCGCTTAAAGTATAGGCTTTGCTTTTTGCCAGGCGCGCCAAATCAAGTTCATCCAGCAAATACTTCAGCCGCACCGCGCGCTCCTGCGAACCGATTTTGCACGTCTCCAGAATCGCCAAAATATTTTGCTCGACGGTCAGTTTGCGAAAAATGGAGGGCTCCTGCGTCAAATAACCAATGCCCAGGCGCGCGCGCTTGTGCATGGGCAGGCGAGTGATGTTGTGATTCTCGAATTGCACCGATCCCTGGTCGGGCTTCACAATGCCGACGACCATGTTGAAGGTGGTGGTCTTGCCCGCGCCATTCGGGCCGAGCAGGCCGACAATTTGCCCCGCGGAGACGCCGACCGAAACGCCGTCCACGACGCGGCGCTGGTTGTAAGCCTTCACCAGTTTGTCGGTGGAGATCAAAACGTCAGCAACGCCAATCGCGACGAACGACCCGGGAGGCGCTTTTTTCAATTCGGGTTTGGTTTCAGCGTCGCTCATTTCGGAGTCGCGCTCTTTTTCGGCGCGGGCGTTTCAAACATGCCGGACGTATTGGTTTTGCCCGGATTAACCTGCATCGTCAAAAAGTTCGTGCTCGTGATGACGTCATTGATGCGGTCCCAAACAATCGGATCGGCGCGGTAAGTGCCATCCACGTTCGTCACCACGGGATTTCCGGTCAGGACCACGAAGGCATTGGTTTCCCAATGTTCGTCGGGCGCCGCGGCGGTGTTCGTGAGCGTGTAGGTATAAACCGCGTTGTCCGCGGTCGCGTGATTCGGCCCCTTGTCATCGGTCCAATCGATCACCACGTTGGTTTCCGCTGTGGCGCGATTAAATTTGCCCGTGTCCACCTTCGGCGCTTCCACCGTCAACTTCGCGCAGGTCAGTTTCATTTGCGGATTGTCCACGCGCACGTCGCCACGATAAACGAACACGTTGGACTTCAGGAAAAACTGGCCGCCGTCGGATTGAATGGTGGTTGGCCCGTTGGTGGCCGTGCCTACGAGGGCCGGCGATTCGGTCGACGCGGACGATTGGAGATTCGTTTGCGCCGCGAGCGCGATTCCCGCAGCCAATACCGCGCATAAAACAAAAAAGACTCTCATGGCGTAAATGAATTGGTCATTTGACCGGTGACCGTCGTGACCTGCTGGTTCGAGATCAGCAGTTCGGAATTGGTTTCCTTCCAAAAAAACCCGACGCCCTGCACCGCAATGTTCGAGGATTGCATCTGGAACGGGCCGGCCGAGTTGACAGTTTGCCGGCGCGAATCAAAGATGGCCTGCGGAGCTTTCACCAGCATTTCCTTGGAACCATCTTCGTGAAACGTCTGCAACTTCGCGTTTTGAATAATGATGACCCCATCCGCGCCGGGCTGCGCTTCGGAGCCTTCGAGGAACGACTGGATTTGCAACTCATGCGGCGGCTCAAAATACTGAAGCGGCGCCTGGAAACCTTTCACGGTGCTGTCGGGCGGCTTTTGATCGGAAGCGACGGCGAGCCCGACGAGAAAACAAAACGTTGCGAGCAAGCCGCTGAAGCGCAGCAGCCGGGGTGAGGAGGCTCTGATTTTTTCACCGGAAATGGTATGGGCCTGCCAATGAACGATTTTGTGTTTACGCTCGCCCTCACCCCGGCCCTCTCCCCCGGGGAGAGGGAGAAACTTTGTCTGGCTCGTTAGTTTTTCAACGCTTTTTGACTTAATCCAGTGAAAGGGGTTGGACCCATTCGTGCCGCCTCCTTGCGGGCTCGGATTTTCCTCACGTCGGCTGCCACAGAGCGGCGGCGCGCACGGAGTGACGCGCCCTACCGCGCAGGAACGCAGCAACAAACCTGATTTTTTCTTTGTCCTCTCAATTCGCATACTCGGACACGACCAGCTTCCACTTGTTCTGGGCTTTCAAAATCATCTCCACAATCTCGCGTATCGCGCCGTTTCCACCATGCGCTTTCGTCACGTAATCCGCCGCACCCTTCGCCTCGGTCACGCCATCGCCCACAGCCACGGCCAATCCCACCTTGTTCAACACGCCGATGTCCACCACGTCATCGCCGACATAGCAGACA
>DASXHY010000413.1:0-3811 GCA_036488095.1 Verrucomicrobiia bacterium
GTCGATTTCGTGCCTCAAAGTGAGCCGCGAGGGCGCGTCTCACTGCGCCCGAGGCGGGCGCGCTCCCCATTTCCAACCATGCCGTTTTGGCAGATATCTAAACCTGCTTACCGGCTCTTGAGGCCGGGCCAAACAATGCGCATCGGCATTTCCACCTCCGTCATCCAGCGCGGAAAAACGGGCATCGCGCAATATCTCTTCGCGCTGCTCCGCGCCTTTTTGCCGTACGCAAACGAAAATCAATTCACCCTCTTCGTGCTCGAAAATGATTTGCCGTTGTTTGATTTCGCCAAATCATCCATGCAGATCGTCCCGGTGGCCGAACAATATCGTCCGCCGTTAAAAAATATCCTCTGGCACCAGACTGTCCTGCCGCGGCTCGCGCGCACCCTGCAACTCGATGTGCTGCACGTCCCGAGTTATCGCCGCCTGCTCTGGTCCCGGCCCTGCCCGCTCGTCGCGACCATTCACGACCTTGCGCCCTTTCGCGTTCCCAAAAAATACAGTTGGGCGCGAATGTTCTATGGCCGCGTTATTGCCCGCCGGCTCGCGCACCGGCAGGATGAACTCATCGCCATCAGCGAAAATACCGCGCGGGACATTCGCCAATTTTTCGGCGTGCCGGGCGGTAGAATCCGGGTCATTCCTAACGGCGTCGAGCACGATCGCTTTTTTCCCGGCTCACGCGAGCAGGCGCGGACAGAAATGGCGGGGCGGCATGATTTGCGCGCGCCGTTTTTCCTCTATATCGCCCGCCTCGAACATCCGGCCAAGAACCATGTGCGCCTGATTACCGCGTTCAACGAATTCAAATCCGCCACCCGCTCCAATTGGCAACTAGTTTTCGGCGGCAGCGACTGGCACGGCGCCGAAGCCATTCACGCCGCCGCCCGGCTGTCGCCCTTCGCCGCGGACATCCGGCTGATGGGTTTTGTGGCCGATGACGACCTGCCGGATTTGTACCGTGCGGCGGACGCGTTCGTATACCCCTCACTCTACGAAGGATTCGGAATGCCGCCAATTGAAGCGATGGCCTGCGGCTGTCCGGTGATTTGTTCCACGCGCGGTTCGCTCGGCGAAGTTGTCGGCGATGCGGCCGCCATTGTGGAACCGGAAGACGTGGGTTCCATCGCAAAACAGCTTGCCTTGCTCGCCAGCGACGCCAGCGCGCGTGAGCGCCTCCGAAGCGCCGGATTGGCCCGCGCAAAACTGTTTGATTGGAACCGTACGGCGTCGGAAACGCTCTCAATTTATGCCGCGCTTGGACGAAACGCTGAAAAATTTTCGCCCATCCTCGGATAAATTATTTTTCGACACAGAAAATTATCTTTTCCCCGCTTGACTGCGTGTGATGCGCTTCCCATATTGCCATTCCAGAATTGGTGGGTTGGATAGTTTAATTTAATTTAGATTTGTATGTCGAAGCAGAAGGCCCGAACGCCCGCGTTGAAGACCGGTGCGTCCAGACAACACAAAGACACCGCCAAGACTTCCCCGGACACCCAGACCAACGGCCTTCCGGCCGTCGGCAACGGGCACGCTCCCGCGGCAATCAACGGCGGAGGCTCCCCTGCGGACCGCGCCACTGAAATCGCGGAAAAAATCAAAGAGCTTGTCCGCCTCGCCCAGGAGCAAGGCTACCTCACTTACAACGATGTCAACGAAGCGCTGCCGGACTCATTGGTCAGCGGCGAAGAGTTGGACGAAATTTACGTAAAGCTGCGCAACCTCGAGGTTGAAATCGTCGATCAGGCCGAAGTCGATCGCGTCAAACAGCCCGAACCCGAGGAGGAGGAAGATAAATCACGGCTCGATATCCTCGACGATCCGGTGCGCATGTATCTCAAACAGATGGGCCAGGTGCCGCTGTTGACGCGCGAGCAGGAAGTGGAGATTTCCAAACGCATCGAGGACGCCGAAAACGAAGTGAAGGTGATTATTTACAGCTTTGGGTTCTCCGGCAAAGAACACATTGCGCTCGCCGAAAAACTCGTTTCCGAACCGCCCAAGGAACGCTTCGACCGCGTCGTTCTCGACAAGAAAATTGACAGCCGCGATGCGCATCTGCGCGAGTTGCGCCGGATGATCACTCACGTCCGCCAGTTGGACCAGCACGTGGATGAGAAATATGCCGAATGGCAGAACGGCGCTTCCAAGGGAACCGATGCGCGCCTTCGCACCGCGTTCCAAAAAGCCGATCAAAAACTTCAGAAGACCTACGACAAGTTCTTTTACAAACAAAAAGTCATCGAGGAAATGGCGCTCGTGGCGGAAAACATCCACGACAAAATTAATTTAAGCCTGAACGCCATCCAGGAACTCGAAAGCCAGCGCAAATCCCCGCAGGCGATCGCGATCATCGATTCCGAACAGCGCAAAATCCGCGCGCTGGAGGAATTCGTGCGGATGCCCTGCCAGGAATATCTCAAGACCTACGATCTGCTGAAGATTTTCTCCGTCAAAGCACTCCAGGCCAAAACCGAAATGGTGGAAGCCAACCTGCGCCTCGTCATTTCCATCGCTAAAAAATATACGAACCGCGGCCTGTCGTTCCTCGATCTCATCCAGGAAGGCAACATGGGGTTGATGAAGGCCGTGGAAAAATTCGAATACCGCCGCGGATATAAATTTTCCACCTACGCAACCTGGTGGATTCGCCAGGCCATTACACGGTCCATCGCGGACCAGGCGCGCACGATTCGCATCCCGGTGCACATGATCGAGACGATCAATAAATTGATGCGCACTCAAAAGCGTTTGCTCCAGGATTTCGGCCGCGAGCCGACGCCGGAGGAAATTGCCGACGAAATGCAATTGCCCGTGGACCGCGTGCGCGCCGTCGTCAAGATGGCGCAACAGCCGATTTCCCTGCAATCGCCCGTGGGCGACAGCGAAGACACGAATTTCGGGGATTTCATCGAGGACAAATCCACCGAGAACCCGTCCGAGATGACGAGCTTCAGCCTGCTCAAAGATAAATTGAGCGACGTGCTCAGCAGCTTGAACGAGCGGGAGCGGAAAGTCCTCGAACAACGTTTCGGCCTCGTGGATGGTTACGCGCGCACGCTCGAAGAAGTGGGCAAGCAATTCAAAGTCACGCGCGAACGCATCCGCCAAATCGAGGCCAAGGCGCTGCGCAAGATGCGCCATCCCACCCGCATCCGCCAGTTGCACGGCTTCCTGGAAATCGAAGAGGCGGAATAATTGGAGTTGGAAATGGGGAGCGCGCCCGCCTCGGGCGCAGTGAGACGCGCCTCGCGGCTCACTTTAAGGCGTGAAACCAATCCACCGTTTAGTGCCTTCTCACGCGTAAGCGTTCGGCGCGTGGCGCACCGAACGGCAGCCGGGGCGGCTGCCCTCCCCTTCACGGCTTGCCGACGTAGGATTTCACGGCTTCGAAAAGATTCTCCAGCGGCTCGGTTTTCCGCAGGAACCCGCTGGCGCCACGAAACATTGCTTTCTCGATCCACTCATCCTCCGTCATTCCCGTGTAGATAATGATCGGCAAGCCGGGAAAATTTGATTTGAAATAACGCAACAATTCCAATCCGCTTTCGCCCGCGAGATTGATATCGAAGATGCCCAGATCGAATCGTTCGCGATCCGCCAGTTCCATCGCTTCGCCTGCAATAGCAGTCGTCGTCACGTGATATCCTTTCTTTTCGAAAAAAATCGAGAGAACTTGGCGAATGGTCTCCTCATCATCGAGCACCAACAGGCGCGGACGCATGGGCATCGTTTTACTATGACCGGCGCGAATTGCAAGCCCGCGTCGGCAATCGGTCTTCGAATGCGCCGCTGCCAATTGAAG
>DASXHY010000421.1:0-2200 GCA_036488095.1 Verrucomicrobiia bacterium
TGCGGCCTGATGGCGAGCCGGTGGTGCTGGAAGTGAATACGCTGCCGGGAATGACGGAAAGCAGTCTGTTGCCTAAGGCGGCAGCCGCGGCGGGGATTAGCTATGCGAAGCTCTGCGAGAAGATGGTTGAGCTGGCGATGAAACGAAGCTCGAAATAATTACCAATCAGATGTTTTGGAACCGAAAAGCGAAAAACCGGCGTTTAGGACGCGAATACGTACTGGACGTCAAATTGCGATCGAGCCAGGTCCGAGCGGTGCGCATACGCAAGTTTGTTTACGCCGGGGCGGTGATTTTCACTGTGGCCCTGAGTGGATATTTGGTTTGGCGAATCGGCGGCTGGGCGACGGACAAGTTGGTGTATGAAAACCCGGCTTTTTCGATTCGCGATATCGATTTGCAAACCGATGGCGTGATTGCGACGGAGCAATTGCGGCGGTGGGCGAACGTGAAAAGCGGCCAGAACCTGCTGGCTCTTGATCTGGGCCGGGTGAAACGGAATTTGGAATTGGTGCCGTTTATTCAATCAGTGTCGGTGGAGCGGATTTTGCCTCATACGCTGCGAATTCGCGTGTGCGAGCGGGAACCGATTGCGCAAATGCTGGTCTCGCGGCGGCGAATAGACGGGGCTGTCGAAGAGGCTGTCTATCATCTGGATAGCGAGGGCTGGGCGATGTCGCCGCTGGACCCGCGGCAACGCGCGACACCTCAAAACCTGCCGCCGGAGCAATTGCCGATGCTCAGCGGGATTAAAGAAGCGCAAGCAGGTCATTGTGTGGATTTGCCCCAAGCCAGGGCGGCGTTGCAGTTGATTGATGCGTTCGATCGTTCGCCGATGGCGGGCATTACTGAGTTGAAAAAAATCGATGTGAGCGCGGCGGAGGTTCTGGTGGCAACGACAGGGCAGGGCGGGGAGGTGACTTTTGGGCTGACAGATTTCGAGCAGCAACTGCGACGTTGGCGGGAAATTTATGAAAGGGGACAGAAAAACGGAAAAGCAGTCGCGACCCTGGATCTGGCGGTGAGCAATAACATTCCGGCGACCTGGATTGAAGCGAGCGTGGTTCCACCGCTTCCGCCGAAGGCACCAAAAGTTTTACGCAATAAGAGAAAACATGTTTGACCCCTCTTCAATCATTGTCGGACTTGAAATTGGCACATCGAAAGTGTGCGCGGTGGTCGGCGAATTGAACGCCGAGAACGCGCTGAATGTGGTTGGGCTCGGCCAGGCGCGATCGCGCGGCGTGCGGAAAGGGGAAATTGCCGATGCGCCGATGGCGGAAGAGGACGTGCGCCATGCGATTGTGGAGGCGGAGCAGATGGCGGACGTGGAAATCCGCAGCGTTTATCTGGGTGTGACCGGCGGGCATTTGCGGGGCTTCAACAATCGGGGCGTTCATCCTGTGGTTTCGGCGGATCGGGAAATATCGGAAGAAGACGTGCAGGATGTTATCAAAAACGCCAAGACGATCAATTTGCCGGCGCAGAACCATGTGATTCACGCGATTCGTCAGCATTTTCTGGTGGATGGCCAGGATGGGATCACAAATCCAGTCGGGATGCTTGGCGCGCGGGTCGAGGTGGATGTGCATGTGGTGCATGGGACTTTGAATCGGCTGCAAAATGCGATTCGCGCCGTGAAAGGACTGCAGTTGGAGGTGGACGATATTGTTTTCAACGGGCTGGCATCCTCTCTGGCGCTGCTGACGAATGAGCAAAAGGAGCTTGGCTCGCTGGTGATTGATATTGGCGGCGGGACGACAGAGTACGTCGTCTACACGAATGGGATCATCAAGCACACGGGCGTGCTGGCTGTGGCCGGAGACCATGTCTCGAATGATTTGGCTTATGGCTTGAAAGTGCCATTGAGCCGGGCGGAGCAACTCAAAATTGAACACGGCGCGGCGCTGGTGGCTGAGTCGATGAAGGGCCAGAGCCTAACCGTGACGAATGAGTTGGGCATGCCTTTGAAGGAGATCAATCTCGAGAATTTGCGGCGAATTATGTCGCTGCGGCTGGAGGAGATTTTTCAGCTCATTGCGCATGATCTGGAGCAAGCGGGCGCGCTGGATTATTTGCGCGCGGGTGTATTTCTGTGCGGCGGCGGAGCGCGGATTGCGGGCATCGCAACGCTGGCGGAGCAGGTGCTGCAAATGCCGGTTACGGTTGGAAAGACGAATTCGATCAGCGGGTTGAAATC
>DASXHY010000422.1:0-7046 GCA_036488095.1 Verrucomicrobiia bacterium
CATCGCCTTGCAACGTCACCAAATCCCGCTCGCCCGCCTCCCAATCCGCATGCACTCCCCAGCGGCCCATCTGCCACGCGTTGTTGGCATCGCGGCCGCCCGGTTGTGGAAACGAATCCTGATCCATGTAAGTGCCGTAGACGCGATAAAAAACATTGCTGCCGACCTGGCCGCCATAACGCGCGTTGACGAACGCCTGGTCGATATTCCCGCCACCCGCGCTCATGAGCAGCCCTTGCGTCTCCTGGGCGCTTTTGGTGATCACGTTAATAACGCCGTTGACGGCATTTGCCCCCCACACCGTCGAGCCGGGCCCGCGAATGACCTCGATGCGGTCGATATCTTCCATCATCGTGCCTTGCACGTCCCAAAAAACTCCGGAGAACACCGGCGAATAAACTGTGCGACCGTCCTGGAGCACGAGCAATTTATTCGCAAAGACGTCGTTGAAACCGCGCGCGCTCACCGCCCATTGGCTCGCGTCCACTTGCGCCACTTCCATTCCGGGAACCTGCCGCAACGCCTCGGGGATGCTCATCGCGCCGCTGCGGCGGATGTCGTCCGAGGTCACAATCGAAATCGCCGCGGGTGTCTGGGAAAGAGTTCCATGGCCCTTCAGAATGGTGACATCCATTTTGAGCAACTGTTCCAACGGCACTTCACTCAAGTCGATATTCGTCGACGTAACTGCTTGCCCATGGGCTGCGAACACGGAAAAAGTGGCCAATCCCAAAGCAAACGCCGCCTTTCCCGGGATGCAGGCGCGCAGCAAGCTCATAATCTGTTGTAAACCAGAAGGAACCGCTGTTTTTGACCTTAGATCCAATGGCTTCATTGTTAGACTGTTTAATTCAGCAACTACGGTGCCCGGCAGGCTCTGGCACGTGAATTAGCCACTTTCCTCGGAAACGTGAAAAGACGGGCAGAAGATTGCCATTTTTAGGGGGCAACTGTCCAGAAAATGGGGTGAGGGGGGCGGAATGAGTTAAATCAGTTAAATGGGTTAAATCAGTTAAACGAGTGCAGGTTCGCTCACTCGCCCATCCAACAATCCAAAAATCCATTAATCCATTAATCCGTTGGGCCACCATCACCGCGCGCTGAGGCGGCTTAGAACCTCGCGCAGTTCGCGCGAACGCGGCGGTTTGCTCACGATGCCGTCTACCTGGTCTGGCGGCTCGCTGTCTTCCTTCATGAACGCGCCCCAGCCCGTGAGCATTACGACCGGCGTCGTGGGCGATTCCTGCTTGATCGCTTTGGCCACTTGCCGGCCATCGAGATAAGGCATTCCGAGGTCAGTGAAGACCACATCAAATGGTCGGCCGCGCTGGCGCGCGAGCCGGAATTCGTCCAGGCCGGATTGGCCGCTGTCGCTGACTTCCACTTCGTGGCCGTCGCGCTCCAAAATCTCCTTGATGAGTTCGCGCAGCAAGGGCTCATCATCGATGCAAAGAATTTGCAACGGCTGGACGGGCGCAAAATCTTCGCTGCTGTCCGCTTTGCGCAAAGTCGAACGCACGGGGAACACGAGGCGGAAGGTCGTGCCTTTTCCGGGTTCAGTTTGAATCTCAATGGTGCCTTCGTGCCGTTTTACCACGCCGTAAACCATCGCCAACCCGAGGCCCGTCCCGCGCTTGCCTTTCGTCGAGAAAAACGGTTCGAGACAGCGTTTTCGCGTCTCCTCGTTCATGCCCATGCCGGTGTCAGTGATGTCCACGGCGATATACCGCGCGTAGTTCCCGCCGTTTTGCTGGCGCATCACACGCGTGCGCAGCGTAATCTTGCCGCCCTCCGGCATCGCGTCCACCGCGTTCAAAACCAGATTGGTAAAGGCTTCGCGGATTTCACTTTCAATGCACGGCATCTCCATGAGGTCCGGCATCAAGTCGGTCTCCACCTCGATCGTGACGCCGTTCGATTGCGGAATGTCCCGCCAGCGCGGGCGGGTCATTTCCACGACCTGCTCGACCAGCGAGTTGATGTTCAACTCGTGCAACGCTTCCTTGTCGTCGCGCGTCCGATAAAATTCCCGCAGTCGCGCGACGATGTGCGCGATGTCCTCGCCGGCCGTGCGAATGTATTTCAAATACTTTTTGCCTTTCGCATCCATGCCGAAATCGCCGTTGAGGATGATGTCCGCGAAACCGACGACCGGTGACAGCGCGTTGTTGACGTCGTGCGCGATGCCGCTGGCCATCTGACCCAGCGCCTTGAGCCGTTCCTGCTGCAACACCGTGGCCTGCGTCTGCCTCAATTCGTTGTAGGCTATTTCCAGTTCCTTGTGCAGCCGCGCCTGGTGCGCCGCCAGCGCCACGTGCTCGCTCAACATCCGCAGGAATTCACAGTCACCGCTGCTGAAGGCATCGGCCTTGAGCCGGGCGGCAATCAGGATGCCGAAAAGTTTTTCCTCCACCATCAGCGGCACCGCCGCGGCGGCGCGCCAGCCGGTCACCGCCAGTTTTTCGACGAACGGCGCGCTGCCCTTGATGGTGTCCGGGAAATAAATCGTCTGCCCTTTTTCGCACAGTTGGAAACCGGTTTCCGCCATTGGCAACACGCTGCCCTCGTGCAAATCGAATTGCTCGGCGAGCAGCGAATTCTTCACGCGCAGCGCCGCCACGTTCAACGACGCGGTTTTGGGATCGAGCAGCGTGATGATGCCGAGGTCGAGCCCCATGTGATCTTCCAACTGGCGCAGCACCACGTGCAGGATGCTGTCCGTGTCCTGGCGGTCGGAAATCGCCTGCGTTATCTGGTTGAGCAGGCTGATGCGGACGAATTGCTGCTTCAGTTCCACTTCGGTGCGCTTGCGCTCCGCGATTTCGTCGCGCAAATCGCGCGTGCGTTCCTCGACGCGCAGTTCAAGTTTGTCGTGCGCCTGCTGCAACTCCGAATCGCGCTTTTGAATCTGGCCCAGCATTTCGTTGAAGCGATCGATCAATTTTCCCATTTCGTCGTTGCCGTGCTTGGCGGCCCGCATCGAATAATTTTTCTCCGCCGAGACCGCCGCCGCCGTTTCCGCCAAATGGAAGATGGGCCGCGAAATGACCCGTTGCAGCAGCGAGGAAAGAATCAACGTCACGATCCACGACGCCACCATCAGAGACAAAATCATTTGCGCGTAACGCACGAACCGCTCGTGCATTTCCAGCAAATCGGATTTCACGTAAAGAGTGCCGTCAAAATTTCCCGTCGAATAGATCTGGTAGAAAAGAACCAGGGCGTCACTTTCCTCGCGCACTCCGGCCGTCTCCGGCTTGGCGGGAACGGGCGTTTTATCGGTCCTGTCCGCACGATACTCGGCCAGCAATTGCCCGCGGTTGTCGTAGAGAGCGGCGGCCACGATGTGCTTTTTGGCCTTCAACGCGTTGAGAATTTCCGAACCCGCGCCCTTGTCGCCGTAAGTCAAAGCGGCCGTGCTTTGGTTCCCGATGATTTGCGCCAGAGTCGAAAGATCCTCCTTCATCGACTGCCGGAACGTGACCAATTCGTAACCGACAAATCCAGCGGACACCAACAGCAACGCCACCGTGCTGGCGACCATGATGATCGCCGTCAGCTTGCGCTTGATCGATATGTCCCGAAATTTAGGCACAACTGTCCTGTTATAATCCATAACACCGCGATTTTACTAGGAACGGTGTTCGACGCGGGGATGGAAGCGATTTTCGTTCCGTTGGTTGTGCGAAAAGTACGGATAAATATCCTGGGGAAAATCCCTAAACGTATTGCGTGTTGCGTGAAACGTAAATGCGGCCTGGCCAATAATCACGCACCACGCAACACGTTTTCACCGATTGCGCGCCGCCAAACTCAACAGCTTGGAACTAATCCGCAAGCCCGCTTTCTTCGCTGCGTCATCGCTGATCTGAAAACGAACTTTGTCCTCTTGAATCACGAAATTGACCATGCCCCCGGCCTTGATGAACTCGTCCGTTTCGCTGACCGTCAACACACTTGCGTTGTGCAAACTGTCCACGATTTTCTTCAAATTGTCCTTTTCTGACGGGCTGATGAACAGGATATGACAGCGGACCGCTTCCTTGGCTGAGGTCACCGTCACGAATTCGAAATGACGATTGTTGACCGTTTTATCGCGAATCGTATTTTCCAAATCCTTGCCAAAAACATTCTTACCCAGGACACCGATCACGATCGGCGAGTTGGTTTCGGAAAACGCTTCCGGAGGCCAATCGACAAATTTTGCGAAGTTAAACAGAAACGCGGCTTTGATCTGGTATTCGGTGGCCGCGTCCTCCGCCAACCCGTTGAATCCGAAACTGATAATGAAGCCGAACAGCAGGGCGCACAGCGCCAGGGTCGCGTGACGTCGGCGAAACGGCAAGCTCGCCCGGGTTTCCGGGCCGGAACCCAACGCGAAGCTTGCCTGAAAAGGCTGAATAAGTTGCTTCTGGTTGCCGGTCACACAAAGTTGCTTTTATTGCGACCCATTTGGAGAGCGTTGTCAAGTTCTCCAGAGTCTTTGCACATTTACTGCTTGCAGCCGTGCGCCCGCTGGTCACAATCCCGTCACAATATGGCAATCATTGTGCTGGATTAAGCGGTGATTCACCCATGCATTTTGCTGGCTACCAACAAAAACGCTTGATCCACGGCATGAACAAAAGAGCAAATCTTTTGCGATTCCTGCCCTTTGCAGCGTTTTGCGTTATCGGGCTGGCGCTTTTTGCCAGCGCCGCCCACGCCGCGGATTTGACCGACTTGGATATTACCAACTTGATGGAGATTCCCATCACCACGGCCTCGAAATACGAACAAAAACCCACGGAAGCCCCGGCCTCGACCACCGTCATCACTTCGGAAGATATCAAGCGCTACGGGTATCGCACGCTCGGTGATGCTCTTGCCAGTGTGCCGGGTTTTTACGTTTCCTACGATCGCAATTATCAGTTCCTGGGAGCGCGCGGCGTCAACCTTGGCGATTTCAACAGCCGCATCCTGCTGCTCGTGGACGGGCACCGGATCAACAGCGATTTGACCGACGGCGCGTTCATCGACACGGCGTTCATTCTGGACGTGGACCTGATCGAGCGCATCGAAATTGTGCGGGGGCCGGGTTCGGTCCTTTACGGCGACAACGCCTTCTTCGGCGTCATCAACGTGATTACCCGCCGCGCGAACAGTGTCAACGGCGCGGAGGTTTCCGGCTCATACGGCGAGTTCAACACCTATCAGACCCGGGTTTCGGTTGGCAAAATATTCACCAACGGAATGGAGTTGCTGTTATAAGGGACAATTTATGGCAGCGACGGCCCGGAGAATTTGTTCTATCCGCAATACAACACCCCCGCGCAGAACAACGGCGTGGCGCACAACCTGGACGATGACTCGTCACGCAGTTTTTTTGGCTCATTGCGCTACAAGGATTTCACTTTGCAAGGCGCGTTCAATGAGCGCGAGAAGGGAAATCCGACCGCTCAATTCGGCACCACCTTTAACGATCCGCATCTTCGGACGACGGATGAACGCGGTTACGCAAGCCTGAGCTACGAGCACAGTTTTCCCGACGTGGTGGATTTGAAGGCGCAAGTTTATTATGACCGCACCAGCTTTGGAATAATATATCCGGAGGCCCCGACTCTCTTCGAAGAGCGGCAGCAAGGCGACTGGTGGGGCACGGAAGTTCAATTGACAAAAAAACTTTTTGAACGGCACGTCATCACAATCGGCGCTGAATATCGGGACGACTTCAATCAGCATCGCCGGCTATTCGAGGAAGACACTGGGGAAGTTTTTGCGAACGTGAATCGCACGCGCATCAATTATGGCATTTATGCACAAGGCGATTTCGCCGTCGTAACCAACCTGCATGTGAACACCGGCGTGCGCTACGATCAATACGGCAATTTCAACCCGAGCGTGGATCCGCGCCTGGCGCTGATTTATAACCCTTTTCCACAGTCTACCATCAAGGCGATTTATGGCCGGGCCTTTCGCGCTCCCAATTTTCTCGAGTTGGCCAACCCGATTTTTCCAAATATCGGGCCGGAAAAAATCACGACCTACGAACTGGTGTATGAGCAGGGGCTTGGGCAGCGCCTTAAAGCCTCTGTGTCCGGATTTTACAACCAGATGGATAATCTGATCTTCCTTGAAAACGGCAGCTTCACGAACTTCAACGCCGACGCCGACGGCATGGAACTGTCGCTGGAAGGCATTTGGCCGGAGGGCATCCGGACGCGCGCGAGCTACACGTTTGAAGACACGCGCAATCGCGGCACTGATCAGGACCTGGCGGATTCGCCCAACCATCTTATCAAACTCAACGTCAGCGTGCCGATTTATCAGCAAAAAGTGTTTGCCGGTTTGGAATTCCAATATGTCAGCACCCGGGACACGCAGCACGTTTCCCCCATTACCGGTCTGGACGTTCCGGGACAGGACGCAGCGGGTTATGAAGTGGTAAATTTCACGCTTTTCAGCCGAGACCTGGTCAAGAACCTTGAATTCTCCGGCAGCGTCTACAATTTGTTCGACACCCATTACAGCGATCCCGCCACCCGCTTCCATCACCAAGACCTGATACCGCAGGATGGGCGCACTTTCCGTCTCAAATTGACTTACCGATTCTAAGGTGGTGTCCCGGAAATAGTTATTTCCGGGACACCACACCCAGTTTTTGGGCACGAAAGTAGCTTTATGTGTCCCGAAACATGAAAGCGAAGTTCACAGTCGGTATGTCTTGGCTGCAAAAGGCCGCTATTTGCTTGGCTTTCTTTGCCTTTTTGACCGTGAAATGCCAGGCGCAATTGGGGCCTCCGCCAACGATCAGTGTCCAACCTCAAGACCAGGCTGTCACAAACATGGGCACCGCGACATTCAGTGTAAAAGTGGATGCCAGCCTTTCGCTGACCACATCTTACCAGTGGCAGTTCAACGGTGTGGATCTCAAGACGCCGGGCGCCAGCGGCACCAAGCTTTTGACCTTGCTGGATCCAGTGATTAGCTATACCCAGCCTAATAATACCAGCAACAAAGCGGGTAATTATTCGGTGAAACTCACCGCTTTTCTGGGCGGCACTAGG
>DASXHY010000447.1:0-11030 GCA_036488095.1 Verrucomicrobiia bacterium
CGGCCAGTTGGACCATCGCTTCCCAAAAGCACCGCCACTTCCTTTCGATGCAACTCCTACCACGCAATCACCTTTGAATTTTATTCCCCTGACAATTCATTCCCCTGACTTCCCCGCCTTCACAATATCAACTTACGTCGATTTCTCGACCATGTTTTTCGCCTCTTTTGCACTCAATTTCATTTACCAGCAACGACTTGCTACTAAAACATTACCGTAAGTTTTTCCGCGTAAGTGAAATGTGTTAAAACCGTAGCGATGAAAAAAGGAAAACGAGAAAGAGATCGGAACGCGCTCCGCGCACGCCTGGATAAGCTCGCCCCCTCGACCCCCGACCCTTCACCCCTCACCGGCTAAATCGGGGTAAATCGGGGTAAATCGGGCCAAAAAAAATTAAAAAAATTTACAACCAGGCTATACTCGGTTCCGTGAAAATACTTTGCGCATTCCTGCTTCTCGCCGGCGCACTGACCGCCCTCGGCCAGACCAATACCGTCACCCTCGACGATCTCATGCAGTCCGCGCAGCAATGGGCGAACGACAACCTGGATGAAAACGTCCTCAACGCGCTCCAAAACACCGACCAGGAAAAAGTCCGGCAATTTTTCGATTCACTCCAAAAAAATCTCCAGGGCGAATACGTCATCAACCTCGCCCAACTGCGCGACACCGCTAAAACCATCGTTCCGATTCTCGAAGGCTATGAGGAAACCGCCCCTTACGCCGCGTGGCTGAAAACGCGGTTGGATTATCTCGACACCGCGGAAGAACTGCGATTGCGCATTCCGTCGCCAAAAACCGCCCCCGGCCTGCCGTCCGCGCCTCCGTTCAAGCCCGCGCCGGAACAAGTGCGCGAGATTTGGGTGCGGAAAATTTCCACGCGCCCGCTGCCCAACGAAGCGAAACCGTACGTCAGCGAACTGAAACCGATTTTTTCCCGGCAAAAAGTCCCCAGCCAGCTTGTCTGGGTCGCCGAAGTGGAATCCTCATTCAATCCGGACGCCCGTAGCCCAGTCGGCGCGGCGGGATTATTTCAGCTCATGCCCGACACCGCGAAACGATTCGGCCTGAGCACGTGGCCTCTGGACCAACGCCTCGATCCCGAACCCAGCGCCCGCGCCGCAGCCACTTACCTCGGCCTGCTCCACGAAAAATTCAAAGACTGGCGTCTCGCGCTCGCCGCCTACAACGCCGGCGAAGGCACCGTCCAAAATTTGTTGAAACGCCACAAAGCCACCACCTATGACGCCATCGCCAGCCATTTGCCCGCCGAAACCCAAATGTTCGTCCCGAAAGTCGAGGCCACGTTGCAAAAACGCGAAGGAATGACCCTCAACGAACTGCCCCAATCATGAACACGCGATTCATCGGAGTGCGCTCCATCCCCGGGCGCAGCAACAGAATATCGTCAGCCATGGAGCCATTTTCCACCGCTCGAACAGCGAAAATTGCTGGAGTGCGGACGGACGCATTCCGCGGAAAGAACCCCATAGACCAAAGCTTGAAATTAGTTCGCAGTTGAGAGACTCTTAACCCTGAATAAGGACAGCCATGAAAACCAAACTATTGACCGCACTGTGTGCCCTGACCCTTCTGAGCTCCGCCACGCCCGCCGTTGCTGAAGACGACAAAGCGTTGGACTCGCTGGCCGACGTCGCCCTCGTGCGTCCCGGATGTTTTGTTGCCACAGTCGGAGGCACCGCGCTGTTTATCGTGTGCCTGCCGTTCGCGGCCATGTCCAGGACCGTGAAGAAGACCGCGCACAACCTGGTCGCAGTCCCCGCCAAGGCCACCTTCACCCGCCCGGTCGGTGACTTCTCCAGTCTCGAGGATTAATTGATAGTGGCACGGGCGTCTCGCCCGTGCGACTCAAAAGAACGTGCTTCCGGCATCTTGCCGGAAAATCTGCCGACGGCGCGCTGTCCGAAACGCACGGGCGAGACGCCCGTGCCACTAACCCAGCTCAGCATGACCCCTTACGCAATCGTCACTTCTTTGCTCAGGTAAACATCCTGGACGGCATTGAGCAAACCGATGCCTTCTTTCATCGGGCGTTGAAACGCCTTGCGTCCGGAAATCAATCCCGTCCCGCCGGCGCGCTTGTTGATGACCGCGGTCGCGACCGCCTGCTCCAAATCGCCCTTGCCCTTGGATTCTCCACCGCTGTTGATGAGTCCCGCGCGGCCCATGTAACAATTCGCGACCTGGTAGCGGCACAAATCAATCGGATGATCGCTGGTCAGTTCCGTGTAAATTCTCTCATCCAGTTTTCCATAGCTGGAGCTGCCGGTATTCAACGCTTTGAAACCGCCGTTGTTCTCCGGCAGTTTCTGTTTGATGATGTCCGCCTGAATGGTCACGCCCAAATGATTCGCCTGCCCGGTGAGGTCGGCGGAGAGATGGTAATCCGTCGTTTTTCCATCCGGCCCTTTGATCTTGAAGGCATTATTGCGCATGTAACACCACAGCACCGTCGCCATGCCGAGCTCGTGCGCCAGCGCAAACGCCTGCGACACCTCCACAATCTGCCGGTCGCTTTCCGCCGATCCGAAATAAATCGTCGCGCCCACAGCGGCCGCGCCCATGTCCGCCGCTTCCTTCACGGTGCCAAACATGACCTGGTCGAATTTATTCGGATAAGTGAGCAGCTCGTTGTGGTTCAATTTGACGAGGAATGGAATCTTGTGCGCGTACTTGCGCGACACCGCGCCGAGCACGCCAAACGTGGACGCCACCGCGTTGCAACCGCCCTCGATGGCAAGCTTCACGATGTTCTCCGGGTCGAAATAATCCGGGTTCTTCGCGAAGCTCGCGCCAGCGGAATGTTCGATGCCCTGGTCCACCGGCAAAATCGACAGGTAGCCCGTGCCGCCGAGACGTCCGTTGCCGAAGAGCCGCTGGAGATTCACCAGCACGCGGTTATTGCGGTCCGAGATGGAATAAATCCGGTCAACAAAATCCGGCCCCGGAACGTGCAGACGCTCCTTCGAGATTTTCGGTTTGTTGAAATTCAGGAGATAGTCGGCCTTGTCGCCGAGTAATTTTGCGATTTGTGCCATAATTCAATTCATTTTCAGGTTAAAAGCGCCGGGAAATCAGGCTCGTGGAACTTGCCCCGAACGACCGTCCCGCAGAAAATACGCGTCCTTTCCCGGTCACGCCATATCTAATTCTGCTATTTATTCACCGTGGATTGTCCGCGCTAATCCAGACCCACCCCGCGCCGGAACTTTTTCTTCTCCGCTTGATGCGCCTTGCCGGCGAGCATCTTATTCTTCGCGCGTTGCGAACGTTTTCGCTTCTGCCGGCGGATTTTTTCGATCTCGGAACGTTTCGCGGCCACGAAGCCTTTTTGTTTCGCCTCGATCTTATCCAATAACAGCCGCCGCGCGATGAACCGGTTGAGGCCCTGCTGCCGCGTTTCCTGGCATTTCACCTGCACGCCGCTCGGTCGATGCACGAGCATTACGCAGGTGGAAGTTTTGTTGACGTTCTGCCCGCCATGACCGCCCGAGCGCACGAACGTCTCTTCAATATCACTCTCGCGCACGCCCAGTGATGCCATGCGCTGCGCGAGTTGATCTTGCTTCTCGGTGCTGACGGGGAACGAACTCATACGGTTATTATAGAGTTTTCATCACCTTAGCCGCCGCGTGCACCGTTTTCTCAATGTCCTCCGCCGTATGCGCCGTGGAAATAAATCCCGCCTCGAATTGCGAGGGCGCGAAATAAATTCCTTCGTTCAGCATTCCGTGAAAATATTTTTTGAACCGCTCGCGATCGCTCTTCATCGCGTCGGCCAAATTGCGCACCGGCTCGCCCGTGAAATACCCGCAGAACATCGAGCCGCAGGAAATGAATTGCACCGGCACGTCCGCGGATTTCGCCGCGTCACGCATGCCCGCTTCGAGTTGTTCCCCCAGTTCTTCAAGCTGGCAATAAGCGCCGCCGGATTCCAATTCCTGCAAAGCCGCAATGCCCGCCGCCATCGCGATGGGATTTCCGCTGAGCGTGCCTGCTTGATACACCGGACCGAGCGGAGCGAGAAAATCCATGATGTCCGCGCGCCCGCCGAATGCGCCCACCGGCAGCCCGCCGCCGATTACTTTTCCAAAGCACGAAAGGTCCGGGGTGATCCTAAATCGTTCCTGTGCGCCGCCTTTCGCGAGGCGAAAGCCGGTCATCACCTCGTCAAAAATCAGTAACGCGCCGTTCGCCTTTGTGATTTCGCGCAGAAATTCCAAATACCCGGCCTTCGGCAAATACAAACCGGCATTTCCGGGCACCGGCTCGACAATAATTCCCGCCACTTGACCTTGATTCGCCGCAAACGCCGCTTTGACCGCGTCGACATCATTGTAAGGCAAAACAATCGTGTGTTGCGTGAACGCTGCGGGCACGCCGGCGCTGTCCGGATTCCCGAACGTGAGCGCGCCTGAGCCGGCCTTTACCAGCAACGAATCCGCGTGACCGTGATAGCAGCCATCGAACTTGATGATTTTGTCGCGTTTGGTGAACCCACGCGCCAGCCGAATCGCGGACATGCAGGCTTCCGTGCCTGAATTTGTCATGCGCACCTTCTGCACGCTCGGCACGAGCGAGCAAATCAATTTCGCCATCGTGACTTCGCTCGAATTCGGAATCCCGAAGCTTGTGCCGTGTTCGGCGGCCGCTTTCACCGCGGAGATAATTTTCGGATGCGCGTGACCGAGAATCGCCGGGCCCCAGGTGCAGACGTAATCGATGTACTCATTGCCATCCACATCCCACACGCGCGCGCCTTTGGCCCGGTTCACGAAAAACGGTTGCCCGCCGACCGCGCGAAACGCGCGCACAGGCGAATTCACGCCGCCGGGAATGTAATTCAGCGCCTCGGCGAAAAGCTTTTCGGATTGAGTATGCGACATGCCCAGGATAAGCGGCTCAGGCTCGAAGCCCGGCGAAGGAGATTTTGAAACCCGACAATAATCGCGATTTTGCGGCGGTCGTCTCCGTTCCCTTGCTGTGGAGTTGATAGACACCCTTTGCTAAAGCAAAAACCTCAATGGCGCGGCTCTCCGGGTCGACGATCCAATATTCGGAAACGCCGAATTGTTCATAGAGCGCCTTTTTTTCCACCCGATCCCGTTTCCAAGTCTGCGAAATGACCTCGACTACCAAATCCGGCACGCCGCGAATGCGATCCTGAATGATATCGCTGTTCGCTCTGGAAATAAAAAACACGTCCGGCTGCACAACACGATGCTGGGAAAGCACCACATCCAGCGGACTGACAAAAACAGTCCCCGCCTTTTTTTCACGAACGAAATCATCCAGCAACCGTACGAGCTTTTGAACAATAATTTGGTGGGAGGGCGTGGGCATTGGCGAACGGACTAGTTCGCCATCCCAAAGCTCCATGGGAACATTCGTCTCCGGCAACGCGGCGACCATTTCGTCGTAAGTCCAGAACCGCTTCGCTTTTAATTTGGGCAAGGTTGCTGTTGCCATGGTTTCAATAAACCGCCTCCTACCGCGAAAATCAAACTCAATCGACATCTGAGGCCACCTCGTTGGCGGCAATTAATGCCCTCACTTCTCCCAATACCGCTGCGCGATGGGCATGCGCCGCCCAACTCCGAAAGCCTTGGTGGTGACTTTCAAGCCCGGCGCGGCCTGACGGCGTTTATATTCGCTCAGATCAATCAATCGGATCACTTTGCGCACCGTTGCTTCCTCAAATCCTGCGGCGACGATGTCCGATGCGGATTTGCCCTGCACGACATACAAATCCAAAATTGCGTCCAGCACATCATACGGCGGCAGAGAATCCTGGTCGCATTGATTAGGACGCAACTCAGCCGAGGGCGGTTTGGTGATGGATGAATTGGGAATAAATTCCCGCTCGCGATTGATCCACTTCGCGATGCGATAAATCATGGTCTTCGGCACGTCGCTGATGACCGCGAGGCCGCCGGCCATGTCGCCGTAAAGGGTGCAATAACCGACTGCGATTTCGCTTTTGTTGCCGGTGGTCAGCAGCAGCGAGCCGAATTTGTTCGAGAGCGCCATCAAAATCACGCCGCGCAATCGTGCCTGCAAATTTTCCTCGGTCGTGTCCTCGGCCTTTCCAGCGAACACCGGCTGAAGCTGCCCTTTCATCGTCTCGAACGCCTTCTCAATTGGCACCACGTCGTACTGAATGCCTAATCGCTCCGCCAGCACGCGCGCGTCATCCAGGCTGTGTTGCGACGAAAACTGTGACGGCAATGAAACTCCGCGAACATTTTCCTTGCCCAGCGCCGCGACCGCGATGCAGGCGGTTACTGCCGAATCAATCCCTCCACTCAATCCCAGCACCGCCGATTTGAAACCGCACTTATAAAAATAATCGCGCAGGCCCAGCGTCAGCGCCTTGTAAACCGCTTCCTCAACAGCCAGTTCAACCGGTTGGATGATCGTCTTCGAGTCGGTATCGACGACGATAAAATCCTCCTCGAACCATTTTCCCTGCGCGATCAAATCCCCATTCGCATTGAACACCAGGCTGCTGCCGTCAAAAATCAGCTCATCATTCCCGCCGACCTGGTTGCAAAAGACAACCGGCCGCCCCGTTTTGTGCGCGATGCTGCGCAGCATTTCAAACCGCGTTTTATTTTTCCCCAGATTCCAGGGCGACGCGGAAATGTTGAAAATAATTCCCGCCCCCGCCTCTGCCAATTCCACCGGCGGATTATGCTGATACCGCCGCTCGGTCCAAAAATCCTCGTCGTTCCAAATGTCTTCGCAAATGGTCAGGGCAATTTTTCCGCCGCCGAAATCCGCCGGCTGATTCTCCGTGGCCGGCTCGAAATAACGGTCCTCGTCAAAAACATCGTAGGTGGGCAGCAAGGTCTTTGCGCGCGTGGCCGCAATTTTTCCGTGCTGCAACAGCGCCACCGAATTGGTCACCTCGCGTCCCGGCCGCAGCTCATTTTTTCCGACGAACCCAACCATCAGCGCGACTTTGCCCGTGGCCGCCGCAAGCCGGTCCAGCAATTCCAGGTTGCGCGTGATGAACCCTTTCTTCAGCAGCAAATCACGCGGCGGATAACCGGTGACGCTCAACTCCGGACACAGCACCATTTCCGCGCCCGTGTCGACGCCTCGCCGGTAGGCGGCCAGAATTTTCGCCTCGTTGCCGGCCAGGTCGCCGACCGTGGGATTGATTTGCGCGAGAGCAACCTTCAATTGCGCCTTTAGTTCCGTTGCCCGAACGTTTGCAACAACGACCCCTTCTCCGTCCGCACCACCATGCCGGTGGTCACGTGATGCCGGTCGAACCAGCCTTGCGGAGTTTCCAGCGCGAACCGGATGTCCGTGGCGCTCGAAACCACGGTGTTGGTGTCCTGCACTTGCAACGGATGAATTTCCTGAATCACTCCGTCGGGGTCGATGTAGGCCACGGAAAGCGGCACGTAACAGTTTTTCATCCAAAACCCCGCCCGCTGCGGATAGCCCAACGAAAAAATCATCCCATCGTTTGTTCCCATGTTTTTGCGGAACATCATGCCGGTCTGAGTCTCGCGCGGAGTCACGCACATCTCGGCGTCCATTATCTCGGCGCCGAGATATAGTTTGACGGTCGGCAATTTCGGCTGCGCCTCGGTCGGATCGGAAATGCTAATTACCGAACCCGTCGCTGCCGGCGGCGCCGGCGGCTTTTGGCATCCGGCTAATAATCCTGCGACGGCCAGCAATCCGGCCAGGGACAGGCTCAACACTCGCAGTCGTTTCATGCTCTAATAATTGTCAGGTGTCGACACGAATTCAATCTCGAAGACAAAGCACTGCACGTTCAGGGCGGGTGCAGTCAGAACATCGGTAACACGTGAATGCGCCCGCATGTTCGACCTTGGGCGCTTCCCCTTGGCTTGCGTTGCTCTCGACCGGTGCTACGCTTCATCTCATGAAAGCTTCCTTCGCGCTCCTGTTCGCGAGCTTTGCGTTGCTTTTCTCCACTCACGCGGCGGACAGCATCGCCTCGCTGCCGCTCGGCGCCTCTGCCCCGGATTTCAACCTGCCGGGCGTTGACGGGCGGAACTGGGCGCTCAAGGATTTCGCGAACGCGAAGATTCTGGTCGTGGTCTTCATTTGCGATCATTGCCCGACTGCGCAGGACTACGAAGAACGCATCAAAGCCATCGTCACCGACTACAAGTCGAAGAGCGTGGCTGTGGTGGCCATCAATCCCAACGACCCGAAAGCACTGCGACTGGATGAACTGGCGTGGACCGACTTGAGCGATTCATTCCCCGAAATGAAACTCCGCGCCGAAGAACATCACTTCAACTTTCCCTACCTGTACGACGGCGACACCGAGACCGTGGCGAAAGCTTACGGCCCAATGGCCACGCCGCATGTCTTTGTGTTCGATGCCGAACGCAAGCTGTGTTATGCTGGCGCGGTTGATGATTCCCAGCGCGCCGATCACGTGACGAAGCATTATTTGCGCGACGCATTGGATGCCTTGCTGGCCGGGAAGGCGCCGGCGGTCACGCAGACCAAAGTGATAGGATGCTCGACCAAATGGGCGAGCAAGGAATCCCAGGCGCAGGCTTTCCTGGAAAAAATCGCCGCGGAACCGGTATCGCTCGCGCCGGCGGATGCCGACGCGCTCGCGGCGTTGCGCGCCAACAAGTCGGGCAAAGTCCGGCTGGTGAATTTCTGGGCCACCTGGTGCGCGCCGTGTGTGGCCGAATTCAGCGACCTGGTCACGATTAATGACATCTATCGCATTCGCGATTTCGAAATGACGACGGTGTCGGTCAATGATCCGGATGAACAAGGCAAAGTGCTGGCGTTTTTGAAAAAGCAACAAGCGTCGAACAAAAATCTCATCCTCGCCTCCACGGACCGCGACAAACTAATGAACGCCTTCGATCCGCAATGGCAGGGAGCGGTGCCGTTCACCGTGTTGATTGATGACAAAGGCAAGGTGGTCTATCGCGAGGATGGGAGCATTGATATGCTGGCGATCAAGCGCGCGATTGTGAAGGCGCTGGATGAGCATGAGCGGCAATAGGGCGGCCGAGCGAGATCCTTCTCATTAACACCGCGGCTTTAGCCCGGTGGGATAATCGGACGAAAACGCTTTCAGCCATTTCAATGGCTTCTGATCGGCTCACCCAAAGCCGTTAAAAACGGCTGAAGAAAAATAGTGAACCCTCGCTACACCGGGCTAAAGCCGCGGTGTTAATGAAATTTAGATGCGCTCCTTACGGGAAATGAACAGAGATAGTCTTCGCATCAAATTACTTCCGGCACTTCCTCAGACCTGCTAGGAATTCCCCGTGCCCGGCGACGAAAATAAACCATACAACTCAACCATTGGAAGCACTCTGGGAGTATTGCGGCATCGGCCGTATTTGATTTTTTGGATTGGGGCCTTCGTTTCCAATACCGGCAACTGGACTGAGAACGCCGCGCAAAGCTGGGCCGTCACCAGTCAAACCGTCGGCAGTCCGCATCAGGGGCTCATGGTTGAAATCCTGCAATTCGCCGATTTCTGCCCGGTGCTGATGCTCGCATTGATTGCCGGTGTCATCTCGGACCGGGTGAACCGGAAAGTGTGGGTCATCATTTTGCAAAGCACGGCGTGCGCGTTGGGCGCGGGACTGGCGGTCGCGGCGTTTCTGGGACGGGCCACGCCGTGGGTGGTGATCACGTTTACTTTTCTGGAAGGCATCGTCTGGGCGCTAAACGGCCCGGCCATCATGGCGATGGTTCCTTCGTTGGTGCCGCGCGCCGAATTGGACCGCGCCCTCGCGCTGAACTCCGTACAATTCAACATGGCCCGGCTCTGCGGCCCAATGCTCGCCGCGGCGGTGATCGGCGTCGCCGGCGTCGCGGGCGCGTTCACGTTCAACTCTTTGACGTTCATTCCGCTATTGATTGCTTTGGTGGTAGCCATCCCGCGCGGCTCTGCTCCATCTAAAACGAAAACCACCTCCATCTCGCACGACATTCGCGAAGGCCTGAAATTTGTCTGGACCCATCCTGGCACGCGGCGGCTCACGATGATGAGCCTGATTTTCATGTTTCTCACCGCGCCGGTGCAGGGACTGCTGCCCGTGATGGCTCAAAGCGTCCTGAAAGGCGGGCCCGGATTGTTCGGCCTCATGCTTTCGGCCATCGGGCTTGGCTCCATTGTGGGCGCGTTCGTCCTGTCGTCGATACCGTCCTACTATCCGCGGCATCATTTAATTCCGCTGGCGATGTGTACGTTTGCCGCCGTCGGATTGCTGTTTAGTTTTTCCAAAATACCCGCGTTGAGCATCGGGATTCTCGTGGTCTGCGGCACGTTCTGGCTTTTAAGCCTGAATCCGAGCAACACAGCCAATCAGCTCCTGGCCACGGACGCCAATCGTGGACGGGTCTTGTCCGTCATGCTCCTGGCACAACAGGGTGGGATGCCGCTCGGCCATTTATGCGCCGGTTTCCTGACGCATTACATGTCGCCGCCGTGGGTGCTGCGCGTGATGCTCGGCACATTGCTGGTGATCATGACCGGATTTGTTTTTATCCGCGAACCGGCCATCGACAACATGCCCCGCCGCCCGGCGAGAAAATTATCGTTGCGCGCCACAATTTGGGAAGCCATCACTGCGCATTCGCATCATCCAGATTATCCCGCCGAGATATCGGTGGAATCGAAAAAGGAAGGCGGAGGGGTTTCGTGAACCGCCACGATTTACGATTTGCGATTTACGATTTACGAGCGGGGGTCGTCGATGACTCAGAGCGTGTCTGAAAATTCCTTTTCATCGTAGCAGCCGACGTGAGCCGGCTCTGACTACTCGCCGATTTAGAGTGGATCAAGAAAAGTCATAGCCACGAAAGAACGCAGAGAACAAAAGAACAAGGCGTTTCTTTGAGATCTTTGCGTTCTCTTGCGGCCATTTGCCGGCTACAGTTTTTCTTCAAACGCTCTAGCGGTCTCACGAAATTTGAGCCGACTCACGTCGGCTGCTACTATTTTTCAGACAGTGTCTCAAAGTTTCTCTACGTGT
>DASXHY010000452.1:0-2430 GCA_036488095.1 Verrucomicrobiia bacterium
GGTCAATTTTGCCCTCGCGCCGAAAATTGAGATCGAAAAGGCGGTCAAAAAGTACTACGGCGTCGGCGCGGAAACGCTCGATGAAATGGCGAAGGATGAGCCGATTGAACTGCTGGTCGGCGAGGACAAGGAAATCACCGAAGGCGACCAGGAAGCCAGCGTCATCAAGTTCGTCAACCAGATCATCTGGGAAGCTTTCAAGGACCGCGCCACGGACATTCATCTTGAACCGCAGGAAGATGAATTGCGCATTCGCTACCGCATCGACGGCATTTTGCATCAGACACCGATGCCGCCGCAATTGAAGCGGTTCCAGGCGGTGATTATCTCGCGTATCAAAGTGATGAGCGGGATGAACATTTCCGAAAAGCGCCTGCCGCAGGACGGACGCATTAACGTGCGCATCAAAGGCGAGGAAATCGATATCCGCGTTTCCACCGTGCCGACCGTTTACGGCGAGAGCGTCTCGCTGCGTTTGCTATCGCGTGGGAAAATTTTCCTGAGCCTGGACAAGCTGGGTTTTTCGCCGCCGGACGAAAAGGCGATTCGCGAAATCATCGTCAAGCCCCACGGCATTTTGCTGGTGACGGGGCCGACGGGTTCGGGCAAGTCCACCTCGCTCTACGCGATGTTGAGTTCGATCAACTCGATTCAAAAGCGCATCATTACGGTCGAGGAACCGGTGGAATATGAATTGAAGGGCATCAACCAGATCGCGGTGCGGCCGGAAATCGGGCTGACGTTCGCGATGGGTTTGCGTCACATTTTGCGGCAGGACCCGAATGTAATCATGGTCGGTGAAATTCGCGATTTGGAAACGGCGGAAATCGCCATTCGCGCCTCGCTGACGGGTCACTTGGTGTTCTCAACCCTGCACACGAACGACGCGCCGAGCGCGTTTACGCGGTTGATCGACATGGGCATCGAGCCGTTCCTGGTCGCGTCGTCGGTGGAAGCCATCATGGCGCAACGCCTGGTGCGAACGATTTGCCCGCATTGCAAGGTGGAGCAAAAAGTGCAGCGGGATTATTTGCTCAAGATCGGGTTCCCGGAAGAGGAAATTGCCACGACGAAATTCATGCGCGGCGCGGGCTGCGAGGAATGCCGGCAACTGGGTTACCAGGGCCGGCTGGCGATTTATGAATTGCTGGTTTTGACCGAGGCACTTCGGCCGCTGATTTTGAATCGTTCGTCATCCACGACCATTGCGCAAAAGGCGATGGACCAGGGCATGCGCACGCTGCGCACGGACGGCTGGAACAAAGTGAAGGGCGGCATCACGACCATCGAGGAAGTTCTCCGCGTGACGCAGATCGAGGAGCATCTCGACTCCCTCGCCGAAGACCAAAAACCCGCAATCCGGGCCAAATGATGAAACTGAACTGGATTAGTGGAATGGCGAAAAAACGGATTAATGGATTACTGGATGAGTGGATGAATGAAAGCATTCATCCGCCCGGCGCTTCCGTCCATCAATCCATCAATCCAACAACCCATCAATCCGCTGCTCCGTTTCTCCGCTGATGCGCTGGCATTATTGCAACGTTCTCGACGTCGGCGCCAACGCGCGTCGTGTGTGGCAGTTTGACGCTCGCACCCAGGCTTTTAATTTGAGCCGCGAGCAAACCGCCCGCAACGGCGAGCAGTTGCCGCCGAACATGGTGGCCAAAAGCTGGGGCACCCTCTTCCAAAGCAAGTTGAACGTCGCCTGGCTGCCGGCGGAACATGTTTTCCTGCGGGTCGCGCAATTCCCCATGAGCACGCCGGAGGAAACGCGCTCGATGGTCGAGTTGCAGTTGGAAAAGCTCTCGCCAATTCCCGTGACGCAGGCGCTTTGGACGATGCACGTGCTGCCGCAGGCGACGCCCGCGGGCCAGGAGGGCGGAAGCCTGCAAACGGTCATCGTGATTGTCGTGGCGCGCGATGTGGTGGAGGAATTTCTTGGCAAACTGGAAGGGCAGGGTTACCTCGCGGACCGGCTGGAATTGCCGATGCTGGACCAGTTGCAGGCAACGCGCATTACGGGCGATGGCGCGTGGGTTTATCCGGAGGGCCACGGCGCCAACGACCGCGCGCTGGTGGCGTGGTGGTATGGCGGCACGTTGCAAAATCTGGATTTGTTGACGCTGGAGAGCGGGCCGAACCGCATTCCAAGCCTGAAGGACCAACTCGTGCAGATGACGTGGGCCGGGGAGCTCGAAGGCTGGTTGACTTCCACCCCGCACTGGCACCTGGTAGGTGAAGAAGCCGGCGAATGGCACGCCGCCCTGCGTGAAGCGCTGGATCAGCCGGTTGAAACAACCCCACCGGTGCCTCCGCAGGAATTGGCGGCGTTGACGGCCAAACGGGCCGCGGGTTCGGACACGGGAAATAATTTAATGCCGCCGGAATTTGCCACGCGCTACCAGCAGCAATTCGTGGATCGCCTTT
>DASXHY010000455.1:0-2055 GCA_036488095.1 Verrucomicrobiia bacterium
GATTTATTGGCGCCGCCCCTCACCGGCGATGCAGGATGGAAGTCTCGCCACGATTAATAAAAGCCCGATTGTTCTTGCGACTGGTGCGGGCACGGCGGACACGAATGGCTCGATCTTTGTCTGCCCGATGGACAGGACCGCCAATACGCGGCAATTTTATAATTACAGTTATTCCTTGGATTCATTGGACGTCGCCAAAGGGATGGCTTCCGGGCACGACGGCACGGGTGCGCATCCGTTTAAACTCACGCGCGTCCGCCGTCCGACCAGCAAAATAATGTTAGCCGAGGAAGCGGCGGACGTTTCCAAAAACGAAAATCCGCCGCAGTCCACCAAGACGACGGGTTTCCTGATCGATGGGCGTTGGGAACCGCATCCCGGCCAGACGGACGGTGATACTATTACGATGCGTCACCAAAAGGGCGGCAATATTACTTTCGCGGACGGCCATTGCCAGCGTGTGAACATGGTTTACGAATACGGTTGGGCGATGGACCCGCAGTATGTGGATCCGCTGAATTGAATTGGGGCCGGAGACCGTTCAGGGGTTCAACGCACGAATTGTATAGGGGAATTCTCGCGCCGAAGATTGGCGTGGGAAGGCGCTAAACGGTGGGGAATTTCACGCCTCAAAGTGAGCCGCGAGGCGCGACTCACAGCGCCCGAGGCGGGCGCGCTCCCTATTTTTGATTGCAAGGTTACTGGATGAATTTCGCGCTCCGTTCAATTCAGCTTTTGTTGGCGTGAGCGAGGAGGTGGGCGAGGAAGGCGACGTTGTCGCATTGCGCGTATTTCATCCGGCCACCCATGCGGGAAAAGCTCTTGCAGAAGCGCAGGTAGTAAGCCGGATTGTCCTTGGGCGGTTCGCCGTGTGACCAATCCCAATTGCCGCCGTCCTGGATGTCCACGACGTAGATGGTGTGGTTCTGGAGAATTTTTCTTCCGCTTTGCAGCCGCAGATTGTTCACGCAACTCACGCTCTTTTCAAACACCTGCGGCGCCATGATGGCCGAGCCGACGGACAAGACCACGCCGCCATCGAGCCGCTCGATTGAGCCGCCGAGCAGACGGAAATCCATTTCCGCCGCGCGCCCAATCGCCGCGCCGTTGAACATAGGATGGTTGGCGATGATGTCGTAACCGATGCCGGGATGGACCGTGAAGGGAACGTTGCGGCGAAAGGCGTGGGCGAGGATGCTGGTTTCTTTCCAGGGATGTTTTACTTCGATGCGGCCGACGGGGAGTTTGTGAGCGAGCATGGTTTGCAGCAAATCGGCGCGCGCGGGGGACAGGGGATGGGACGGTTCGGCACGCAATAGTTTTTCCAAGTCGGCTGGTTCGGGCAGGGTGATGCCGTCTTCGGCAATGAATCGACCGAGGCTGCGGCCGTAGCCTTCATCGCGCAACGAGCCGGCGAGGAGCGCGAGATGGATGTAACGGCCGGTTTCGTCCCAAGTGCCAAAGGTGCCGGTGGCGACGTTATCGCGGACGCTCTCCTCCGTGCGGCCGAGGAAGGAGAGTTCCCAATCGTGAATCGAGCCGGCGCCGTTGGTCGCGAGGTGCGTGATCCAGCCGCGCTCGACGAGGGCATTGACGATGTGGTGCGCGCCGTTTTTGACGAGATGAGCGCCATACATGAGAATGACGCTGGCGTTGCGCGCGCGGGCGTCGGCGATTTTTTTGGCGCAATCGAGAATGAGCGGTTCGATTTCGGGCGGGCAGGAAGGAGGAGTTTTTGACGGGTCCACCAGGATTTTTTCGATGGCGCTGAGGCTGCGGCGCTGGGAGAGGGGCAGGACTTTGACGCGTTTCAAATCGAGTGGTAAACTCATGCGCCCATTAAAAATCAAAACGCGAAAAAGCGAAGATTAAATTTTGCGTTACGTAGGACAGGCGTCTCGTCTGTCTCTGACTATTTCGAAGCGGAAATAAAAATGGAGACAGGCGAGACGCCTGTCCTACGTACTAAAATCCGTGTTTATTCGCCGCCGCCGATGGTTTAGGTTGCGGGTGACAAAGGCAGATCAATTCGAAATTATGAATACTCCGATTTTG
>DASXHY010000475.1:0-4647 GCA_036488095.1 Verrucomicrobiia bacterium
CACGCTCGGCCGCCGTGGTCATGGAGCAATAGAGGCTTGTGAGTAAACGAAGATTGATTTTTGCCGCCGGAATTTGTTTCGCCGCTTTGATTGCCATGCTTACCGGGTGCCGCACGTCCGCGCCGCCGACCCACACGGAAAGCTGGCGCGGCCTGCACGTGCCGGTCTTCAGCGACAGCCAGTTGAACAAATTGAAAGATCAATTGCCGAAGCTGGCCGGGATTGGCGTCAACGTCCTCATTGTCCAGGTGGATTATCACTTCGATTTTCGGTCGCACTCCGAGTTGCGCGATGCGCCGTTTATCACCAGGGCCGGCGCGCGCGAATTTGCCGCCGCCGCGCGTAAGTTCGGCATTCGCGTGATTCCCGAATTGGAGTGTCTGGGCCATCAGTCATTGAGTTCCAGGACGCTGCCGCTGCTGGTCCAATATCCGCAGTTTGATGAAACGCCCGGCCAGTTTCCCGGCAACAAGGGCATTTATTGCCGAAGCTGGTGCCCGCAAAGTCCGGGCCTGCATCAAATCGTCTTTGCGTTGATTGACGAACTGGCGGACGCTTTTAAGGCGGATGCGTTTCATGTCGGCATGGACGAAGTGTTTTTCGTCGCCGATGAACACTGCCCGCGTTGTCACGGCCAGGATCCGGCCAAACTGTTTGCGCAAGAAGTCAACGACCTGCACCAGCACATTGTTGCCGAGCGCAAACTGACGATGCTGATGTGGGCCGACCGGCTGCTCGACGCAAAGACGATGGGTTACGGCCGGTGGGAATCGGCCACCAACGGCACCGCCGGCGCGGTGGATTTGATTCCCAGGGACATCATCATGTGCGACTGGCATTACCGCACACAGACAAATTATCCGTCAGTTCCGTTCCTGCTCGGCAAAGGTTTTCGCGTCTGGCCTTCCGGCTTCCAACCATTGGACGCGGCGAAGGCATTCAGCCGATTTTCGCTCGAACAGAGACAGAATAATCCGCGCGTCATCGGCTATCTCGCCACGACCTGGAGCTGGTCCAAAAAAGTGGACATCACCGCCTGGCCGCCGATCACCGACGTTTTGCCGGATTGGAAACAATAAATGAGTATCGCCGTCGCTCCATTTCCGCCGACTGCCGGGCGTCGCGTTTTGCGAATGGAAGGCATCGCGAAATCGTTTTCCGGTGTTGCGGTGCTGAACAACGTGAAGCTGGAAGTGGCACGCGGCGAAGTCCACGCGCTCATGGGCGAAAACGGCGCCGGCAAATCCACGCTGATGAAAATCCTTTCCGGATTGGTGCAGAAAGATAACGGTCAAATCTTCCTGGACGAAAATCCGGTCGAAATCAAAACGCCAAAAGCCGCTCTCGACCTGGGCATTTCGATGATTCATCAGGAATTAAATCCGGTGCGTGCCATGACCGTGTCCGAAAACATTTTTCTCGGCAAGGAACCGTGTTACCGCTTCGCCAACGTCGTCAACCGGCGGAAACAGCGCGAACTCACGCTGGAACTGCTGCGCGGAATGGACATTTCCCTTAATTCAGACAGAAGAATGTCGGACCTGTCCGTGGCCGAAATGCAGTTGGTGGAAATTATCAAAGCGGTTTCCTACAATGCCCGGATCATCATCATGGACGAACCAACTTCAGCCATCACGGGTCGTGAAGTGGAAAAACTTTTTGAAATCATCCGTAATCTCAAAGCCAAAGGCATTGCCATCATTTACATTTCGCACAAGATGGACGAAATCTTCCGCGTTTCTGACAAAATCACCGTATTGCGCCATGGCCAATACATCGAGACGCACCCAGCGAACGAGTTGGGCCACGACTCACTGGTCAAGTTGATGGTGGGACGAAAAATCCGGGAGTTGTTCCCCCCGGTGAGTTCGACAAAAGGAGAAGTGGGTTTTGAAGTGCAGGGTCTGACCGCCCGCGGCCTGTTTGAAAATATCAGCTTCAAAGTCAGGAAAGGCGAAGTGTTCGGCATCGCCGGACTGATGGGCGCGGGCAGAACGGATGTGATGGAAACGATATTTGGTTTGCGGCGCGCGGATGCGGGCTGCGTCAAAATTAATGGGTCCGAAGTCCGGCTGCGCTCGCCCGCCGACGCCATCCGGCACGGCCTGGCGCTCATCACGGAAGATCGGCAGATGAAAGGGTTGAACCTGAAAGCATCCGTCCGCGACAACATCACGCTCGCCAGCCTGAAGAATTTCAGCCGGTTCGGCCAGGTGCTGCAGTTTCAGAAGGAAAACCGCGCGGCGGATGTTGAGATTGAAAAACTGCGCATCAAAGCGCGCAGTCGCGGACAAATCGTCAAAACATTGAGCGGCGGCAACCAGCAGAAAGTTGTCCTCGCCAAATGGTTGTTGAACGATCCGGAAATCATAATTCTGGACGAGCCGACGCGCGGCATTGACATCGGCGCCAAGGCGGAGATTTACAAAATCATCGCGCAATTGGCGGACCAGGGCCGCGCAATCATCATGATATCATCCGAGTTGGAGGAGATTTTGGGGCTGTGCGATCGCGTCATGGTCTTGTATCACGGCAGAATTACTGCCGAATTCGACCGTTGCGCGTTTAACCAGGAAGACATCATTAAAGCGGCGATGGGCAACGCGAAGGAGAGCGCGAACTAGGAGCATCCGATGGAGTCAGGCCATTTGCAAACGACCACCCGGTTCCTTTCAAAATACGGAATCTACTTTGCCTTTGTGCTGTTGGCGGGAACCCTGGCGATAACCTCCCCGCCATTTCGGACGCTATCAAACGCCCGAAATATTCTCCAGCAAATCTCCATCAACGGCATTGTGGCCATTGGAATGACGCTGGTAATCATCACGGCGGGAATCGATTTGTCGGTGGGCTCGGTGCTTGCGTTTTCCGCGGTGGTCGCCACCTCATTCGCCCACCCGGGCGCTCATGCGTTAATTGTGCCGGTGGCGATGGGCGTGCTGGCCGGCCTCGGCTGCGGGGCAATTAACGGCATATTGATCGCCCGGAAACGTCTCGCGCCATTCATTGTGACGCTCGGCATGATGACCGTCGCGCGGGGAGCGGCGTTGGTTTATACCAGCGGCAGGCCGGTGATCAATTTGAGCGATCGCTACAACGAAATTGGAGGCGGGTCCATCGCCGGTGTTCCTTTCGCGGCGATCATTTTTTTCGTCGTCGTATTGCTCGGCGTTTTCATTCTGCACTTCACCCGCTTTGGCCGCTATGTCTATGCCGTGGGCGGAAATGAATTGGCCGCCAAAGTCTCCGGCGTCAATACCGAACGGGTCTTGATCGGCGTTTATGCGCTGGCCGGCGCGCTGGCGGGAGTCGCGGGCATCGTGTTGTCGTCCAGGATCAATTCTGGCCCCCCGGCAACCGGCGCGGGCTACGAACTGGACGCCATCGCCGCCGTGGTCATCGGCGGCACCAGCTTGAGCGGCGGTATCGGATCCATCACCGGCACAATTGTCGGCGTGCTCATCATCGGCGTCATGAACAACGGGCTGGATTTGCTCAACGTCTCGTCCTACTGGCAGCAAATTTTCAAGGGCCTCATCATCGTGCTGGCTGTGCTTTTGGATAAAAAATCGAAACAATGAACTGCGAACACTGAACCTCGAATGCTCAAAGGAATTCCAACTATTTTATCGCCCGAACTCCTGAAAATCCTGACGGAAACGGGCCACGGCGACGAAATCGTCATCGCCGACGGTAATTTTCCCGCCGCCAGCCACGCCCAACGGCTCGTTCGCTGCGACGGCCACGGCGCGCCGCAAATTCTCGGCGCCATTTTGCAATTATTCCCGCTCGATTCCTTCGTCAAGCACTCCGTCGCGCTGATGGCCGTTGTGCCTGGCGATAATTACACGCCGGAGATCTGGCCAGCTTACAAAAAAATCATTCAGGCGCAGGATTCACATTTTACCGACTTTGAAATGATGGAACGCTACGCATTTTATGAGCGCGCAAAAAAAGCGTACGCAATTGTCGCCACCGGCGAACTGGCGCGCTACGCCAGCCTGATTTTGAAAAAAGGACTCCTGCCGTAAAACTATGAAAACATTCGCGAATTATAAATTACTCGTGATTGCCGGGTTGATGACAGCACTGGTCGGTTGCGGACAAAAAAGCGATTCGCCTGCGGAACACCGCGTCACCATCGGCATTTCATATCAAAACCTGCAAAACGAATTCATCATCAACATTCAGGATGCTGTCCGCGCCGAGGCGAAGAAGTTGAACGTGGATTTGGTTGAAGCCGACGGCCAGGGCAAGGCCGAGAACCAGGTTTCCCAAATCGAGAATTTCACCGCGCGCGGTGTGAATGCCATCATTTTGAATCCTTACGACCGGGAAGGCTCGGCTCGCGCAGTCGATTTGGCCGTCCAGGCGCGCACGCCGATTGTGGTGGTCAACGCACTCGTGTCGAATCTCGACAAGGCCAGCGCCTATGTGGGCTCCGAGGATGCCGAGGCGGGCCGCATCGCGGCCCAGCGAATCATGGACGTATTGCACGGCAAGGGAAGCATTGCCGTAATTCACGGACCCAACGGTCATTCGGCGGAAGTGCAGCGTTCGGAAGGCATCCGTCAGGTGCTTGCCAAATATCCGGGCGCAAAAATCGTCGTGGAACAATCCGCCAATTGGGACCGCGCGCAGGCGCTG
>DASXHY010000514.1:0-3145 GCA_036488095.1 Verrucomicrobiia bacterium
GCCTCGAAGTGAGCCGCGAGGGCGCGTCTCACTGCGCCCGAGGCGGGCGCGCTCCCCGTTGAGGACGCTGGGCGCTTTGGCGGCAATGATTCTTTTGGGCGCGTTCAACTGCGCCGCCCAAACCAACACCGACAACAGCCCGACCTTCGATTCCTTCAATATCATCACGCGGCGAAACATTTTTGATCCGAACCGCTCGCCGCGATACGTCCCCACCAACTACACGCAGCATTCTCGTCCCGCGGTCGAGAGCCTCGATCTCGTGGGCACCATGAGTTATCCGAAAGGAAAGTTCGCATTTTTTGACGGCTCCAGTTCGCAATACAAAAAAGTGCTGGAACCCGGCGCGGATATTGCCGGTTACACCGTGAAGGACATTTCCCCGACCACCGTGACGCTGGCGGCCAACGGCAAGGAATTTGAAATGAAAGTCGGCGCAGAGTTGCGGAATGAAGCGGGTGGGGGATGGCATTTGTCGAGCCGGACAGAAGCGCCGGCCAGTTCAGACAACGTATCCACGGATACTGCCACGTCCGCCACGCCGCCCGCGGGTTTAAGCCCGGAAATGAACGACGTTTATAAACGACTCATGGAGCAAAGAAAAAAGGAACAACAGGAGTTAAAATGAAAATATTCAGAATAAAAGTCCTCGGGTGCGCAGCGGTTCTCGCGCTGCTCACAGTCGCGCGGGCGCAAAACTCCGATAATAATACCCAACCGGTCCCTCCGCCGGCAAACGTCCCCCCGCCGGATAACTCGGCGCCCGCCCCAAATGGCTCCACGGCCGCCCCAAATGGACCCGTGCCACCCCAAAACGGATCCACGCCTGTCACTGTAATACCTGTGCCGGTGCCAGTGCCGGTGCCAGTGCCGGCGGAGATGCTGGACACCAACGCGAATGCCGACACCGGCATCGCCGCGCCTTCCGGTGCTCAAATGACCCCGCCCGTCCAGCCCGTGCCGAATCCAAATTTAAATCAATATCAGCGCCCGGACCGCAACTTCGGTCGCAGTCGGCGCGATTCCGGCCAGCCACAGACCGGAACGTTCGGCGGCGATGCCTCGGCTTATGTGCCCCCGGCGGGCGGCAGCACCAATGGCACCGGCGACATCTACCTGAATTTTCACGGTGCGCCAATCGATGAAGTTTTGAATTATCTGAGCGACGCGGCGGGATTCATCATTGAACTCGACACGCACGTTTCCGGCACGGTGGATGTTTGGAGCAGCCATCCGGTGAGCCGGGACGAAGCCATCCAGTTGTTGAACTCGGTGCTCAACAAAAACGGCTTTGCCGCCGTTCGCAACGGCCGCATTCTCCGCATCATGAATCGCACCGATGTCATTCACAGCGAGATTCCGGTGCGCGTGAGCAACGACCCGGATTCGATTCCGAATAACGACGAGATCGTGACGCAAATTATTCCCATTCGCTACGTTACGGCGCGGCAATTGATCACGGATTTATCACCCCTGATCGCCCCGACCGCAACCATCATGGCCAACGATGCCGGAAATTCCATCGTCGTGACCGACACGCAGGCGAACATCCGGCATCTAATGGAAATTATTAAGGACATCGACGGCAGCGCGGAGGACGAAACCGTAGTGAAGGTTTTCCACCTGCAATTTCATGACCCGGTCGAAGTGGCCACGTTGCTGACGAGCGTGTTTGCCGACCAGAGCGGCCAGAACAACAACCAGGCCTCGCCCATACGCTTTGGTGGCTTCGGCGGTTTCGGCGGTTTCGGCGGCGGTGGTCTGCGAAACTTTTTCCGCGGCGGAGGCGGCGGTGGCGCCCCCGGCGGCCAACCCGGCGGTCAACCCGGCGGCGCCAGCCAGACCGACCGCATTCGCCAGCACACCCACGTCGTCGCGGTGGCCGACCAGCGCACCCAATCGGTTCTCGTGACGGCGCCGAAGGATTTGATGAGTGAAATCGAGCAACTCGTTACGCAAGTGGACCAGCAATCGCCCAAAGTTGCGCACGTGAGCGTGATTCACCTCGAGAACGCCGACCCGGCGCAGGTGCAAAAGGTTCTCCAGGAATTTCAGGCTAACAACGGCCGGAGCAGTCAAAGCTCGCAGAACAGTATTTTAATCCAGCGCGAAAATCAGAACTCCTCTTCATCGGGCAGTTCGGCGTTCGGCAGCAGCAGCGGATTTGGTGGGGGCAGTGGCTTCGGTGGTGGGGGCTTCGGCGGCAGCAGCGGGTTCGGTGGCGGCGGTTTCCGCGGCGGCGGCCAGTAAACAACCCGGAATTTATCAATCAAAAGGCAACCTATGAAAATTGAATCTGTGAACTGGAAAAAATGTCTGGGTGGACTGCTTGCGTTTGGGATCTGCGCCGCGTTTCAAACCCACGCGCAATTCGGCGGCTTCTTCAACGGCGGCGCGACGCAAAATCGCCCGGCGACCTCCACCACCACCTACAATTCCGCCGGCAATGTCGGCAATGCCTCCGTCATGGTCGATCCCGACACGCATAACCTCATCATCAATGCCGACGAGGACACCACCAAGGCCATGATGGAAGTCATCAAAAACCTCGACCATCCCCAGCCGCAAGTGCTCATCAAGGTCGTTTTTCTGGAAGTGACACACAACAACTCCTCCGACATCGGCATCGAAGGCAGTTACAACGGCCAGAGCAGCATGTTCGGGAGAATCGGCAGTTACCTGACCAACTACAATGTTTTCACCAATCTGACCACCACCTCTGCCGGTAATTCTTCCACCACGACTTCAACCACCAGTATTCTGCCTTCAACGCTTACCGGCATAACGAATGCCTACACCATCAACAATGCCTTCGGCCTGGCCAGTCAGGGCGCGGGCGCGAATGGCGCCGGGTTGTATTCGATTCTCGGCACGGATTTCACGGCCACGCTGCGCGCGATTGCCCAGGCCGGCAAAGCCCAGTTGCTCTCGCGCCCGTCGGTGCTCGCGCGCAACAACCAGCCCGCCACGATCCAAATCGGCCAGAACGTCCCGCTCATCACGAACGTCCGTTACGACACCTTCGGCAACGCCATCAATTCCATTTCCTATCAGGCCGTCGGCATCATTTTGAAAGTCACACCCTTCATCACCACGGAAGGCCTGGTGCAGATGATTGTGCAGCCCTCGACTTCCTCCATTGACC
>DASXHY010000556.1:0-4838 GCA_036488095.1 Verrucomicrobiia bacterium
CGAAGACCATCACAAGGCGGAATTCACGGACAAAGCGATCGAGGCTTCCGTGAAGCTCTCGGACCGCTACATCACGGACCGTTTTTTGCCGGATAAAGCCATCGACCTGATGGATGAAGCCGGCTCGCGCGCCCGCATTGGCACGATGACCCGCCCGCCCGAGGTCAAAGACCTCGAAGCGGACATTGAGGACATCAAGACCAAGAAAGAGCGCGCGATCAAGAACCAGGATTTCGAAGGCGCGGCTTCGATGCGCGACAAAGAGAAGCACGCCAAGGAAAAGCTTGAATCCGTCCTGAAGGAATGGCGCACCACCCGCGAGGAAAAACGCGTGAAGGTGGACGAGGAAGATATTTTGCACGTGGTTGCCAAATGGACCGGCATCCCGCTCCAACGCATGGAACAGGGCGAAATGGACCGGCTGATGAAGGTCGAAGAGGAGATGACCAAGGTGGTCGTCGGCCAGAAGGAAGGCGTGTCCGCGATCTGCAAGGCGCTCCGGCGCTCGCGCGCGGATTTGAAGGACCCGCGGCGGCCCATCGGCACCTTTGCGTTGCTCGGACCGACGGGCGTTGGCAAAACGTTGCTTGCGAAAACACTCGCGGAACAGATGTTCGGTGACACCAAGTCGCTCATCCAACTCGACATGAGCGAGTACATGGAGAAATTTAACGTCTCGCGCCTGATTGGTTCGCCGCCCGGTTACGTCGGCTATGAAGAAGGCGGCCAGCTTACCGAGCAGGTTCGCCGCAAGCCGTATTCCGTCGTGCTTTTCGACGAAATCGAAAAAGCGCACCCGGATGTCTGGAACATGCTGTTGCAGATTTTGGAAGAAGGCAAACTGACCGACAACGTCGGCCGGGTGGTCAACTTCCGCAATACGATTATCCTGATGACGTCCAACGTCGGCTCGGACACCATCAAGAAGCAAAGCTCGATGGGCTTTTCGCCCATCACGGACACGAACAGTTACGAGCAGATGCGCGAGAAGATTCTCGACGAGGCGCGGAAGACCTTCCGCCCGGAGTTTCTCAACCGCCTGGACGATGTGATCGTCTTCCGCGCGCTGACGAAGCCGGACCTGGTCCAGATCCTGGATTTGGAAATCAGCAAAGTCATGGCGCGATTGATGAAGAACCGGAACATCGCCTTGCAACTCGATGAGAAGGCGAAGGACTTCCTGGTCAGCAAAGGCTACGACCCGCAATACGGTGCGCGACCGATGCGCCGGGCGGTGGAGCGGTTCCTCGAGGACCCGATCGCCGAAGAGTTGCTCAAAGGCAACCTGCACGATGGCGAACCGATCACGGTGAGCGCGGAAAACGACCGCCTGACTTTCAACCAGAAGACAAGCGCAGAAGGCGCGCTTTCAAGCTGAGTTGATTTGAAAATTGCAAAGGCCAATCCGGATATTCCGGGTTGGCCTTTTTTGTTGAGAAAGCGAGCGCCTTAGCCAGCGATGCAGTAGGGATTCAACGCAAAGGCGGGACAGCAAAACCAATTATCCCATGTGAAAAAAATGCGCTTACCAAAAATTGATCCCAAAATGTCAGCCAAAACCATTCCGAAGCTTTGCGTCTCTGCTCCTTTGCGCCTTTGCGTTAAAAGTCCTCTGCATCGTTCCGGCCTTAGTTATTCCCCAAAACTTTTTCCACCGCAGCCAGCAAGCCGTCCGTTCCGAAGGGCTTCTGAAGAACTTCTTGCGCGCCGAGTTCGCGGGCCACGGACAACATCGCATCGGAAACGAGATTCCCGCCGGAAATGGCGATCACCGGCAACTTGGGATGCTGCTTGCGCAAAGCGGCGATCGTTTCCAGACCGTCCTGCTCGGGCATGAAGAGATCGGTCACCACCAAATCCATCGCGCTTCCGCGAAGAGTACTCATTCCCTCTTTGCCGTCGGCGGCAGGCGAAACGGTGTGCCCGGCCCGCGTCAAACAATGCTGGATGGCCGCCCTCACCTCCGCGTCGTCCTCGATGATTAGAATTTTTGCCATGCTAAAAGCAAGCAAACCACGTGCCACTAAGCGATTTACGATATACGATATATGATTTACGAGCCGCTGGTGCTGGCACGCGGCTCTACCGGAAGAGTGCGCAAATCACCTGGAATTTTCGATTTTCGCCTGGCTTGAATTTGGCTCGGCTTTTTAGCAGGGGACGCGCACCGTAAATCTGACGAATCTTTCCCGAAAACTCGTAAATCGTAAATCGCATATCGTAAATGGATGGGGCCAATTTTAATTTGAACAATTCATGAATCGGAGTAGTCTTACTGCTGTCCCCTGAAAACAAAAAATAACGTATGAAAAAAATCTCATCGCTTGTTGCGCTCGTAGGTCTGCTCGCGATCCCGGCGTTCGCAGCCGATAAAGAAGTCACCATCACTGGCGAGGGCATGTGCGCCAAATGCGCGCTGCACGAAACCGCTAAGTGCCAGACTGCCATCCAGACCGAGGAAAACGGCAAAAAAGTGACTTATTACCTCGCTCAAAATTCGACGAGCAAGGACTTTCACGAAAATATTTGTAAGAAGCCGGAAAAGGTCACGGCCACCGGGACAGTCGAGGAAAAAGACGGCAAGAAAGTCCTGACCGTATCCAAAATCGAAGAAGCCAAGTAGTCCCGGCTGACTCGCAAGATATTGCGCCCGCGTTTGTTATGAACGCGGGCGTTTTGTTTTTGGAGAGCAAATGCTCCAATGAATTAACCAGACGGTTACAACGTCCAACGATTAAGACCTATGAAAACGAAAACAATTCTCCCGCTCCTCCTCCTGGCGGCGTCGATTGGGGCCGCGCGCGCGCAGGACGCGGCTTACACGGACAGCCAGCCTGTCGACAGCCAACCCGCCGACTATCAACCCGCAAACGGCCAGCCGGTCGAACTCCAGCCGGTCTACCTGCCGCCTCCCGCGGTGGTGTATCAAGCGCCGGTCGTCTACGCCGCTCCGGTAGTTTACCAGGCGCCGGTCGTTTATTACGCGCCGGTTTATTACGGCGTCACGCCGGCGGCTTGCGCTCTCAATGCCTGTGCCGCTTGCGAGAATAATGTGGCTCGTTCGACCGTGACTTACATTGGTGGCGGTCAGGTGGGTTACCAGGTCTCGCCGGCGTGCAATTCAGGCTCGACGTTGGTTTTTATCGGCGGGCAATCGCGGTTTCATTAAGAAATCCGAACCAGAGAAATGGGGAGCGCGCCCGCCCCGGGCGCCGTGAACCGCGCCCTCGCGGTTCACTTTGAGGCGTGAAATAAACCCGCGATTTCGTGACTTCCCCACCCCAACAGAAGTTCGGCGCGAGGCGCGCCGAACGGCAGCCGGGGCGGCTGCCCGCCCCGAAAATCCCACGTTTCCCGCTTCACGGCTCAACCTCTTCTTCGACCGGCGGCGGATGCGGGTGTTTCCGATGGTGCCGCGCCACAATCAGCTTGGTGATGAAATACGAGATCAACGAAATCGGCGCGCCGAGGAGAACGGAACCAAGAAGCCAGGGACGGCCCACGGTCAGGAACGTCGTCCAGTTTCGCGGCGGGTGCGCGTGCAGCACACCGCGCGACAGATGCCGCGGCCATTCCTGGTTCAAAAGCCAGTAGCCCAAACTGTATTCCAAACGCCAGATAAACGGCATCAGGGGCAGCACGATGTCGTGCAACGTGCCCGCCAGCACTGCCGCGATGATGTTGCTGCGGGTCAACCACGCGAAAAAAATCGCGCAGATCGTTTTCAAACCGAACAGCGGGGTGAACCCAAAGAATATTCCGATGGCTACGCCGCCGGCGATGGCTTCCGGCGTGTCGCGAATGGCGAGCAATTTCAGCGAGTGCTCGCGCAGCCAACGATGCACGTTCATGACATTACCTTTTTTGCGACTTCCTGTTGAAAGCTACCACATCTGAATACCTGACGCCCGTGCCGCCGAAGATATCCAGCGCCGAGCCGATTGTCAGGTCTATCTTCCCCTGCCCCAGCCGCGCAACTGCCTCCAAATCCGCGAGCGAACTCGCGCCGCCGGCATAGGTCGTGGGGATGGGCGACCACTCGCCGAGGAGCGAAACCAGTTCCTGGTCCACTCCGCGGCAAAGCCCTTCCACATCGACCGCGTGAACGAGAAATTCGGCGCAGGAACCAGAAAGTTTTCCCAACGTCTCGCGGCTGATTTTTAAATCCGTAAATTTCTGCCAGCGATCCGTCACCACGAAATAATTATTCTCCGCGCCGACCGAACGCTTGCGGCAACTAAGATCCAAAACGAGCTTTTCTTTGCCAATGGTTTTGAGCAGTTCCGCCAGCCGCCGTTCATCCATGTGGCCGTCGCGGAAGACCCACGAGGTCACAATTACGTGCGAAGCGCCGGCATCGAGCCAGCCGCGCGCGTTGTCGAGGTTGATGCCGCCGCCGACGTGCATGCCGCCGGGAAACGCCCGCAGCGCCGAGCGCGCCGCTTCTTCATTGCCCGGCCCAAGCATGATGATATGGCCGCCGGTTAAATCGTCGCGCCGATAGAGTTCCGCGAACCACGAAGCCGGGCGGTCGGAAATAAAGTTCGTCCGCAATTGTCCCGGCGCGTCGCTTAACGTGCCGCCAACAATTTGCTTCACCTTGCCTTCATGCAAGTCAATGCACGGACGAAACATGAGTTTAGACTAGGGTTCCGCGGGATGGGTTCCAAGTTCCAATATTCTTTATCCCCCGAAAGAGTGGTGGGTTTGAAGTTGCCTGGCCTCTTGGCGGTCACTACTTTCGCGACAACCAACATCCATCCATGCAAAATAAAATCGCAGCTTCCGTTGGAATCGCTCTCTCGCTGATTGGATTCTCCTCCAACGCCCGCGCCGAA
>DASXHY010000560.1:0-7190 GCA_036488095.1 Verrucomicrobiia bacterium
CTTTATCTTCATGTGTTCGATTGGCCGTCGGACGGTCAATTGCTCGTGCCCGGTTTGAAGAACCACGTGAAATCGGCGCGGTTGCTTGTCGGTGGAAAAAAACTCGCGGCGCAAAATCACGAGGATGGGCTGGTGATTTCCGTGCCCCCGACCGCGCCTGATAAAATCTCATCCACGATTGTTTTGAAAATTCAAGGCGCGCCAGAGGTCGTGGTGATGCCATTGCTCCAAAAATACGACGGCTCGGTCATGCTGCCCGCGAATGAAGCGCGTTTGCACGGTTCGACCATTAAATATGAGTCCGGCGGGGCGTTGGACAACCTCGGCTATTGGACGGACCCGGACGATTGGGCCGATTGGCAGTTCAAAGTGGAGCAACCCGGCAAATTTACCGTGTCCGCCATTATTTCGTCGCCGGCGGCTTCGCCCTTTCAAATTTCCACCGGCGGACAAACGATTAGTTGCACCGCGCCCGTGACCGGCGATTACACTACTTTCCGGTCAGTGACGCTCGGCAGCATTGAAATCCCAGCTGCGGGACTCGTTAGATTGGCGGTGCGTCCGGTCAAAGACGGTTGGCAGCCGATGAATTTGCGAGCAATCAAATTGATCCCGCTCGCGAGTGGTTCGGACAAATGAAAGTTGTTGATCGTCTCTATCACACCAAAAATTGCTGAACGCATCACCTCCTCAACAGCAAGCTGCATGATTACCCAGGAACAAATCGCGCGGAAACTCGGCATCTCCCGGCAATTAGTCAGTTTTGCATTGAGCGGATATCCGAATGTGGCTGAAACCTCGCGGCAACGCATTCTGACCACTGCGCGGGAAATGGGTTACCGGCCGAATCCGCACGCGCGCGCTTTGAAAAATGGGCGCACCGGCATTGTGGCCTTGTGGGTTCCGGACCAGATCTCCAGCCATTACACGCAGGTTGCGCGGCAATTGAGCCGCCTGGTAAAGCGCGCGAAACAGGAATTGGTCATCAGCGAAGTCGGCTCGCTCAAGTCGGAGCAGGTGCTGTCGCACGTGCCGGTCGATGGCATTTTCGCCGTGGACGCCGCGCGGCAGGTGCTCATGCATCTCAAGTCGCCTCAATCTTCGGCGCCGGTCATCAGCATGGGCGCGGAATTTTGTGAGCGGGCCGATTATGTGCGGGTGGATTTGGGCCACGGCGCGCGCGAGGCGATGCAGCATTTGATCGACGCCGGCTACCGGCGGATCGTCCATGCCACGTTCATGCCCTCCACCCACCCCCACGCCGGCCGCCGGACCGCCTATAAAGAAGCGATGATCGCGGCCGGGTTGGAACCGGAATTTTTCATTTACCCGCTCGTGGAAGAGCAGCGCGCCGTCGTGCGCCGGCTCATCAGGAATTTCATCAAGCGCCGCGGCAAGCCGGAAGCGATTTTTTGCCATTCGGACGACGTGGCCATCGGCATCTATCGCGGTTTGTGCGATATGAAAATCCGCGTCCCGGCAGAAATAGCGCTGGTGGGCTGCGACGGCATCGAAGACACGCGATATCTCGAGTGCCCGATCACCACGCTGGTGCAGCCGGTTGAGGAAATGTGCACCACCGCCTGGAAGTTTTTGGAAAATCGTCTGAACAATCCCGCCACGAAACCGCAATGCGCCGAGTTGAAGCCACGATTAACCATTCGCGAATCCTCTCCGTCCTTCTCGGGAACCGTGCTCGAATGACGAACGAGGAAATCCAATTTCCGGGGACGGTAGCCGCCTGTGGCTGCCTCGCCCTACCGCAAGCCTGATGAACTCGACGATCCACTTGAAACATGATATTCGCGGCGTCGCGCGGCACTTTCAGATTGCCGGTGATTTCACGGGCGCAGAGCCTTACGGCAGCGGCCATATCAATGACACTTATTGCGTCGGGTTCGATTGCCGCGGGACGCGCGTCCGCTACATTTTTCAGCGCATCAACCACAACGTTTTCAAGGACCCCGTCGCGCTCATGGAGAATATCCAGCGTGTTACAGGGCATCTCGGGAAAAAATTGGGAGACGTTGCCGACAGCCGTCAGGTGCTGACACTGATACCGGCGCGCGACGGGAAAGCGTATCATCAAGACGATGTCAATTATTGGCGCGTCTACGCGTTCATAGAGAACGCGCGGACGCTGGACACGGTCGAATCGCCGCAACAGGCCTTCGAGGCGGCGAAAGCGTTCGGCCGGTTTCAAAAACTGCTGGCGGATTTACCCGCGCCGCGCCTGCACGATACCATTCCCGATTTTCACGATACCCCGAAGCGATTTGCCGCGCTCGAAAAAGCGATTGAAGCGGACACCGTGAACCGCGCGAAAGAGGCTAAACCGGAAATTGAATTTGCGTTGCAACATAAATCCATGACGGGCCGATTGCTGGAGGCTCGACTGCCGGAGCGCGTCACGCATAATGACACCAAGTTCAACAACGTGATGCTGGACAACGATACCGGCGAAGGAATTTGTGTGATCGATCTCGACACCGTGATGCCGGGGCTGGCGCTGTATGATTTTGGCGACATGGTGCGCACCACGACCAGCGGCGCGAAGGAAGACGAGCCGGATGCATCCAAAGTGGCGCTGCAGTTCCCGATGTTCGAAGCGCTGGCGCGCGGTTACCTGGCGTCCACTTCGGGATTTTTGACGCCCGCCGAGAAAGACTTGCTCGCCTTTTCCGGCAAGCTCATCACGTTTGAGATTGGGTTGCGTTTTCTGACAGATTTTCTTTGCGGGGACAATTATTTCAAAGTGCACCGCGAAAACCACAACGTCGACCGCTGCCGGACACAGTTCAAGCTCGTCGAGTCCATCGGCCAACAGGAAGAGCGGATGAACCGGCTGGTCGAAACCATCGAATGAAAATCCTGGTGACAGGCGGCGCGGGCTTCATCGGCAGCCACATCGTTGAACATTTTCATGGCCTCGCCGAAGTGCGCGTGCTGGATAATTTACGTTCCGGTTTTCGGCGCAACCTCGCGGGCCTCGACCATGAATTCATCCGCGCCTCGGTGCTCGATCGCGCGGCGGTCCGGCGGGCGATGAAAGGTATCGATTTTGTTTTTCATCTGGCCGCAATGATCAGCGTGCCGGAGTCGATGGCGAAACCGGTCGAGTGTAACACCATCAATACGAAGGGCACACTCGTGGTCCTTGAAGAAGCGGCGCGCGCAAACGTGAAGAAATTGGTGTTCAGCAGTTCCGCCGCGATTTATGGCGACAACCCGGCCGTGCCGAAAGTGGAAACGATGTTGCCCGAACCCAAAAGTCCCTACGCTGTCACGAAACTCGATGGTGAATTTTATTGCAGCATGTTTTCCCGCGAAGGCCGGCTGGCCACGGCGTGCCTGCGTTACTTCAACGTCTTTGGTCCGCGCCAGGATCCGGGAAGTCAATACGCCGCCGCTGTGCCCATTTTCATCGACCGCGCGATGAAAAACGAGCCGATCACCATTTTTGGTGACGGCGAACAAACGCGCGATTTCATTTTCGTGAAGGACATTGTGGCGGCGAACGTTTTCCTGGCCACGCAATCGGCAGCGACGGGCGTTTTCAACGCCGCCTACGGACACCGCATCACCATCAATAAACTAGTGGAAACGATTTGCCGGCTAACCGGTTCACATTCCCGGATCAAGCACGCCGCGGAACGGGCTGGCGACGTAAAACATTCCATGGCCTCGGTCAGAAAGCTGCGCGCGGCTGGATTTGCCCCGGCGGGTGGTTTTGCCGATGGGCTGAAAGCCACGATCGAATTTTTCACACGAAAGCGCGGAGTTCGGTTATAGATTTCGTCCCCGGACTGCTAATTACGCAATTTGCCGAGGTAAAAAGTTTTATGATTCATTTCTCTTCTCGACTTTGATTCAATGGCCGCCAGACAATCAGCCATTAATACCTTGTTGTTGCGTAACCACGACGACATTCCTCAAATGAAAAACGCGCCCGGAACAGTTTTCGCAATGATCCTTTGGCTCCTATTGCTGCCCGCGACCTCGCAGGCTGATGACCGCACGGATTGGTTGGAAAAAATGCAAGCCATCGTTCCCAAGGGCTATGTGTGCCGTCGCGCGACTGCGCCCTTGGTTATCGACGGAAAGTTGGACGAAAAGGCGTGGAAAGCGGCTTCATGGACGACGGATTTTGTGGACATTCAAGGCGATGCAAAACCGAAGCCGCGTTTTCGCACGCGCGCGAAGTTGCTTTGGGACGACAATTTTCTCTACGTCGGGGCGGAAATTCAGGAGCCGCATGTCTGGGCGACATTGACGAACCATGACTCGGTGATTTTCAAGGACCCGGACTTTGAGGTGTTCATTGACCCGGTCGGCAACACTCAGCCGTATTACGAGTTCGAGATGAACGCGCTGAACACCACGTGGGATTTGTTGCTCAACCGGCCGTACATGGACAACGGCAAGCCGCACGACGATTGGGAAATCCCCGGGTCGAAAACCGCCGTGCAAATCCATGGCACTCTGAATCGATCGACCGATACCGATCGAGGCTGGACTGTGGAGATTGCGTTTCCCTGGAAGGTTCTTTCCGAGCACGCGCGCCATGCAGGACCGCCGGCTGAGGGTGAGCAATGGCGCATCAATTTTTCGCGCGTTGAATGGCAGGTGATCAAGACGAACGGCGGTTACGCCAAAGTCCCGAACACGCCGGAGGACAATTGGGTTTGGTCGCCGCAAGGCGTGGTGGATATGCATCGTCCGGAAATGTGGGGCCTGGTGCAATTCACGGCGCTGCCGGCACGGAAGAAAATTCAGGTTGAACCTATTCCCGGAAAAGCCGCGCGCGATGTGGCGCTGGAAATCTATTATTCCCAGCGGGTTTTCCATGCGGCCAATAACCGCTGGGCCACAAACATTGCGGAGTTGAGTTTGCCTGCGAGCCACCTGCCGGCCGGGGCCGAAACGCCGGCGTTGGAGATGACGGAGGACGGTTACGCCTGTGCGGTTCCGTTCACACAAGGCGGCCGGGAGCGCGTTTGGCGGATTCGACAGGATCGGCTGCTTAAGTTGGATGAAACATTGCCGGTGGAGAGCGAAAGTTTCATTTCCACGGCGGCGGAAAAGTTTGGCGATGCGGGGCGGCGCGCGGCGTATTTCCTGGTGGACAACATGCCGGCGAAGGACCGCGCCGCGTTTGATCGGGAATTTCTGATGGAAAACCTTTCGCTGGCATTCGAGGCGCGCAAGAAATTTCCCTGGGCCACAAACGTGGCCGAGCGGATGTTCTTTAACGACGTGCTGCCTTATGCGTCGCTCGATGAGCCGCGCGATCCGTGGCGCGCGCAATTTTTTGCGATGGGCTCTGAAATTTGCCGCGATTGCAAAACCGCCACCGAAGCCGCGCAAGCGTTGAACCGCGATTTGTTTAAGCGGATCAACGTCCATTACAACCTGGCGCGCAAAAGAAATAATCAAAGCCCCAGGGAATCCATCGAGCAAAACAAAGCGACCTGCACGGGATTGTCGATCATCCTGGTGGATGCCTGCCGGGCGGTGGGCATTCCCGCGCGGATTGTCGGCGTGCCGGAATGGGCCAATAAGGAAGGCAACCATACCTGGGTCGAAATCTGGGACGGAGAGTGGTTTTTCATGGGAGCGGATGAGTACGACAAGCTCGGCCTCAATCGCGGATGGTTCGTGGCCGATGCCGCCAACACTGCCCGCAGCACGAACCGCATTAACCAAATTTTTGCGACGAGCTGGCGGCGCACGGGCGATTTTTTTCCGCTGGCCTGGGACGCCGGTTCGCGGGACGTGCCGGCCGTGAATGTATCCGCGCGTTACGCCGCGTTGGTGGCGAACACCAATTCCACGCATGACCTCGTGAGCGTGCGCCTGCGGGACAAAGAAGGCGGCGAGCGCCTGCCCGCGACCATCGAGACGCGGGATGCGGACGGAAAGCTGCTGGCTTCCGACCAGACGCGCAGCGGCACGGCGGATCTCAACGACATGCCGGGATTCAAATTGCCGGACAAAGGCGTGAGCCTGACATTTCGTTTTATTCGGAACGGCGAAGCGCGTGAGAAAACGGTTCCGTGTGTGGTGTGCATGAAATCCCATACGCTTGATTTCTCTTGGAACGATTTGACGCCCGTGCCCCCGGAAATTCAGTCCGTCGAAACGTGGCTGGCAAAACCGGCGGCCGAACGCGGTGCGCCGCCGGAGGTGAATTTTTCGCGCGATGCCGCCAAACGAATGATCGCCCTGGCGTGGGATGACGTGGAGAAGGCGCGGGCGGCCAGCGCGACGGAAGAATTATCGGCCAAAAAAATCGATCACGGCGAACATTCGTTGAAGTGGCTCGAACGGACTTTAGGCGAAGCGCCCGACGGGAAACACAGTCTTTGGATCACCATGCACGGCGGCGGCCAGGGTACGGAGGAGGAAAACGATCTGAACTGGAAAGGTTATTATGGCCGCTACGAATTTCCCCCCGGCAGCATCAACGTCGCGCCGCGCGCGCCAGCCAATACCTGGGACATGTGGCACGTCGAATGGGTGGACGGGCTTTTTGACCGGCTGATTGCCGATTATGTTTTGCAGCGCGGCGTGGACCCGAGCCGGGTTTATTTGATTGGCTATTCGGCGGGCGGCGATGGCGTCTATGAATTGGCGTCCCGTCTTCCAGACCGTTTCGCCGCAGCCGGAATGTGCGCCGGGCACCCGAACCAGGTCACGCCCGAAGCATTGCGCAATCTGCCGTTCTTCCTCTACATGGGCGGCGCCGACGATGCGTATCATCGCAACACGGTGGTGCGGGAATTCAGCGCCGCGATGGATACGCTGCGGGCGAAGGATACCGAGGGTTACTGGCACCGGTTGACGGTCTATCCCGGTCTGCCGCACAATATGCAGGGGCGCGAAGCCGAAATGATCCCGCGCATGACACCGCTGCGGCGCGTCCTCTGGCCGAGCCGGGTCGTCTGGAAACAGAATAATGAAGTCACGCACACGCGCTTTTACTGGCTGGCGCGCGAAGCGGCGGACGTCAAGCCCAACGAAATTTTCACGGCGCATGTTGACGGGCAGACCATCACGATCGAGACTCCCGCGAGCGGCCGTTTGACGCTGCGCCTTTCTGATGAGCTGTTGGACCTGGACAAACCGGTCCGCGTCATCGCCGGCGGGAAGACCATTTTTGATGGGAACGTCAAACGCTCATTTTCCGC
>DASXHY010000574.1:0-5666 GCA_036488095.1 Verrucomicrobiia bacterium
GGACGTGCAATGCAAAGCAAATTAAGCCCGCCGGGACACATCCAACCATTTCATTTTTGGTATGTGTCCACATCGGGGACCGGCCCAGGTTTGTTGGGGCTTGCCACTCACATTTCAAAAACCGGTGTTTGTGAAAGACGCGGTTCCATCAGGGCGCGCGCGTTTGAGCACTTGATAGCCGAACGGCGGCAGTGTGATGGTTCCGGTGGAATCCTTGCCGGTCAAAATATCATTGAAGCCGCCACCGACATTCACGGTCGCCGGAGAATCGCCGTGGTTGAGCAGGAAATAAAAATCGGTCGCGCCTTTTGTGCGGCAGGTCACTTCGACTTGTGCGGGCGCATCCGCCAGCAAGGGCTTCAATTCGATTTCGGCGGCGTAACGCCTAACGAGATAACGCGCTGCATCGAGGTCAAACAAGGACCCGTAGTAAATCGCTTTGCCTTTTCCGAACTGCTGCTCTGTCGCCGCCGGCGAATCTTTGAGGTAATCGCCGGTCCAACGGGCGATCACCCGCGCGGACCTGGGGTGCAGCACTTCGGCGAAAACTTTGACCGGGACCGCTGTGCCGTCGTCGAAAGTGAGTGAATTATTCGTGCGCGAGGGCGGCTGATAGGTTTGAAACGAATCGAGTTCCGCGCCAAAAACATTCGTCAAGCCAATGGGTATGGTGGAACTGGTGAAGGCGTTGTCGCGATCTTTGATGGCGCTGTGGGCGGACATAACCAGCGTGCCGCCGTGCGCGACGAATTGTTTCAGCCGACTGGCGAGCCCGTCGTCCATTAACGCGAGTTGCGGCGCAAACACCAGTTTGTATCCGCTCAGATCGGTTGTCGGGCTGACGAAATCAATGTTGTGCCGCTGCTCCGATGCCGCCTGGAAGAGCGCGTTATAAACCGACCCGACATTTATTTCCTTCGTCAAAAACTGGTAATCAAACACCCACTCGTCTTCGAAATCCTTGATGACGGCTATGTTCGAGACCAGTTTTGAGCCGAGGATTTGAGGGCCGATTTTTTGCAACTCCTGCCCTTCCTGTTTGAAGTCGGCGAAGCGCGCGCGCGGGACATTGTCGTGATCGAGCACGCCATACCAGTATTCCTCCGCGCCGCGTTCGGCCGAGCGCCAGCGGAAATGCAACAAGCCGTCCGCGCCGTGGGCAATCGCCTGCATGGTCCACAGCCGTGTCTGGCCGGGTTGCGGCGTGCGCAGCATGTAAGTCTGGCCGGCGGGTCCGGTGAGTTGTTCCATGATCATCATGTGCCCATTGAAGCCGCGCACAAGCGTCAGTGATGCGCCTGTGGAAAATCGGGGAGAATTCTCGAACGTGGGATAATTGTCGTAAGCGCAAATGTCCATCGCGCGGCTGAAGTCGTAATAGTTGATATTTTTGAACGCGCCATTATGCACGAGGAAATCGCCGGGACGGTAGCGGCGCAGGATTTTCGTCTGGTCGGTGAGATAATCGGTCGCCGATGCGGAGATGAACCGTTTGAAATCGAGCATCAGGGCTGGATTATGAAAGGCCGGAGTTTGAAACGGCAGATCAATTTGGTTCCAGTCCGAATAAATCTGGCTCCAAACCACCGTGCCCCAGCGCGCATTCAAGGCATCGAGCGTTCCATACTTCTGTCGCAGCCACGTGCGAAACGCAGCGCGGCTGGCATCGCTGAAATCCACCGGGTTTTCGTTGTTCAGCTCATTATCAATCTGCCAGCCGATGATATTGGTGCTTTCCCGGTAATGCAGCGCCAATGCCTCGACCATCTTGCGCGAGAGACGGCGATAGACAGGGCTGTTGTAGGAATATTGGCGGCGGGACTGGTCGTTAACGCGTTGGCCGGTTTCGAGAACGTCAAGAACCTCGGGATATTTATGCGTCAACCATTTGGGCGGCGCGGCAGTGGGCGTTCCGAAAATGGTTTTAATTCCGTGACGACCGAGTGTTTCGATGGCGCGATCGAACAGGCTGAAATCGTAGCGCCCTTCGCGCGGTTCCATTAGCGCCCAGCCGAATTCACCCAACCGCACGGTGTTCACACCACAATCGTGCATACGCTGTGCGTCCTCTTCCCACATGCTCTCCGGCCATTGCTCCGGATAATAACAAACGCCAAAGCGAAACGAGTCGTAACGATTGGTCGTCCCGGCCTGAACGTGGCCGGGTTGGAAAATCACCAAGAGCGCCGATGCTGAAAGCAACACGGACAGGCAGGAAATTAAACGCGCAACGGATTTCAAAATCATTGGTCGCTGGATTTTTACAGCATTCATTGCGGCGACATATAGCTCAATTGGACTATTCTTCGGACGAACAGCAAATGACACACTGACGCCGAATGGTTTTCTGTTGTTTTAGCATGTTCACATCCAAACGCATCGGTACGTTGCTTTTCGCGCTGGCCGCCGCCGCCGTCAACGCATCCGCTGCGCCGCGTCAAATCACTTCGCTCGACTTCGGTTGGCGGTTTCATCGCGGTGATATTCCCGGCGTCCTGCTCAATTCCACGTCAGGTCAGAATCTCGCGCCAACAACCCCTGATTTTCTGCGGTTCACTTACGATGATTCTTCCTGGCAAACCGTGAACGTGCCGCATGATTACATCGTGGAAGGCACATTCGACCCGAAGGCGGACGAGCCGCACGGTTACCTGCCCGTGGGGCCGGGGTGGTATCGCAAAACAATTGCCATTCCCGCCACGGACCAGGGCCGCCGGTTGTGGCTGGAATTCGACGGCGTTTATCGAGACAGCCAGATGTGGCTCAACGGCCACTTTCTTGGACGCCATCCGAGCGGATATACCGCCTTTCAATATGACGTTACGGACACGGCGAGACCTGGCACAAACAATCTGCTGGTTGTTCACGTTGACCCGACCGCGTTCGAAGGCTGGTGGTATGAAGGCGGCGGCATCTACCGGCACACGCGGCTGGTTTCCGTGGCTTCCACGCACGTCGCGCCCTGCGGTGTGCATGTGATTGCCGAACTCGACGATCCTCGTGATGGCGTGCAGGCCGATGCGCGATTGAAAATCACGACTACCGTCGCAAACGATGCCGCGGCTCCGAGTCGCGCAAGGGTACTCAGCGAAGTCATCGACGCCCAGGGCGCAGTGGTTGCGACAGAACCGTTGACACACAGCCTCGATGCCGGCGGGAGTTTTGATTTTCCACAATCGCTCGCGATATCCAGTGCAAAATTATGGTCGTGCGAGCGTCCGTATCTCTACCGCCTGCGCACCACCGTGTTGGTAGGAGGGCGAACGGTTGACCAGGTCACGACCGATTTTGGCGTGCGCACCATTCGGTTTGATCCCGACATGGGATTTTTTCTGAATGGCAAACCGCTGAAGATTAAAGGCACCTGCAACCACCAGGATTTCGCCGGCGTAGGCGTGGCTCTGCCGGACCGCCTCTATGAATGGCGGGTGCAAAAGCTCAAGGAAATGGGGGCGAATGCGATGCGCTTATCGCATAACATGATGGCGCCGGAACTTCTGGACGCCTGTGATCGCCTGGGGATGCTGGTGATGGCGGAAAATCGTCATTTGGGTGATTCGCCGGAAATTCTCGGCGAATTGGAAACCCTCGTGCGCTGCGACCGGAATCATCCCAGCATCGTGCTCTGGTCCATCAGCAACGAAGAAAAGGAGCAAGGCAGCGAATTGGGCGCGCGCCAAGGCCGCGCCATGGTCGATTTGATTCATTCGCTCGACGGCACCCGGGCAGTCACGGCCGCGATGAACAACGGCGTCGGCCATGGTTTAACGGGTGTGTTGGACGTTCAAGGTTTCAATTATCACCCGGACACTTACGATTCCAATCATCGCGAGCTTCCTAAAATGCCATTCATCGCGACCGAGATCGCGGCGGCGGTCGGCACGCGCGGTATCTATGCTCGCGAGCCTTTCAAGGTGCCCAAAGACACCGAACAGTACCAGGGGAACCCAACGCTTTCGCAAGTGGCCGCCTACGACATAAACGCGCCGGACTGGGCGGAGACGGCCGAAGTGGCCTGGCAGGAGGTTGCCAAACGGCCTTGGATGGCGGGCGGTTTTGTGTGGTCGGGCTTTGATTATCGAGGCGAACCCACGCCGTTCGCCTGGCCCGCGGTCACCTCGCAGTACGCGATCATGGACATCTGCGGCTTTCCCAAAGACTCCTATTATTATTATCAATCGTGCTGGAGCGACCAGCCGGTGCTTCATGTTTTTCCGCATTGGAACTGGCCAGGCAAGGAAGGCCAGGACATTCCGGTTTGGTGTTACAGCAATTGCAAACAGGTCGAGTTGTTCCTGAACGGGAAAAGCCTGGGCAAAAGCGCGATGCCGCAATATTCACATTTGGAATGGGAGGTCAAATACGCGCCGGGCGCGTTGAGCGCCGTGGGTTATGATGGCAACGGCAAAGTGATCGCGCGAACCGCAGTGGAAACCATCGGTGAACCGGCGAGCATCGCACTCGAACCGGACCGAACAACCCTCGCGGCTGACGGGACGGACATTTCCCTCGTCACGGTGAAAATCGTAGACGCGCAGGGACGCACGGTTCCGACGGCGACAAACGAGTTGAGTTTCAAAGTTGTCGGACCAGGTCATTTGATCGGCCTCGGCAACGGCAACCCGACTTGCCACGAACCGGACAAGGGCAGCGAGCGCAGTGCTTTCAATGGTTTGTGCCTGGCGATTGTTCAGTCGTCCGAGGCGAGCGGTAAAATCAAACTCCAGGCAAGTTCACCGGGGCTTGAATCCGCGGATGTTTCTGTTGAAGCACGGTGAATCCAATATTCAATTGCGCAAAGTGAATTTGCCTTTCCACTCGACGCGCTCAGCGCGGGCTTGGGTGAAAAAAGTCGAATTGAATTCAATCGTATCACCCGCCTTGAACCGGCTTTTGCCGAACAATTTTGCGGGCAGTTTCATGGCCGCAATGTTCCGCGTGCTCATATAAATGCCGGAGAGATTGGCGATCTGCACGGATGATTGATCGCACGCCGGCGGGCCGCCCGGGCCGAGTCGCGCATGAACCGGGCTTCCGTTTTCGCCGGAGGGATACACCACCCATTCGGCCCGGTCAGCCAAAGGTATCACTTTATTGCGATAGAAATCAGCCTCGGCGAGGTCCTGTCCATACAAGCCCAAATAAATCGCGTCCTGATCCCAGCACACATACAAATCAGCAGCCGGGGATTCGGAAACCGGTTTCACAAATCCACGCTCACGGTCCCAATCCTTGAGTGCGACCCGGATTGTAAAATGACCCAGCGGGTCGGACGGCGCGGACGGAACGCCGAGCGAAGCGTCCCGGCGTGCGGGATGCAACTGTCGTTTCATCGCCGTCAAATCCAGCGATTGCGCGGCTGCCGTGAGCAACTCGTAAGGCTTGTCATGGACGTCCACCAAACCGAAATTATAATCCTCGCCATCATCGCGGCCCTGTGGCGGCTCGTCGGAATATTGGAACCAGTCCGCGCCGACGACATAGGGCAGAGCCGCCAGGGCTTCGACGGTATTGCGAAAGCCCGCAGCGCGTTCCTTTTGCGTGGTCACAACCGGAAATGTGCTGGTCGCGTTCCGGTTGCCGGTGCTGTTTTGGTCCGCGCACATGTAGAACTCGCTGACAATTACCGGGCGGCCGCTCAACGCGTGCAACGTATCGAGATAAAA
>DASXHY010000580.1:0-2352 GCA_036488095.1 Verrucomicrobiia bacterium
GTCGGCGCGGCCGGCCCCGTATATCCGGCTGACGGCGAGACGGTAGCTGTCACAATCAACGGTTCGACCCAAAACGCCACGATTTCCGGTGGCGCAGGCAGCTTCTCGGTGAGCTTTCCCACAGCGGCGATTCCTGCATCCGGCGCGGCCTACACAATTTTCTACGCGTATTCAGGTGATGGCAATCTGAACGCTGCCGCAAACACGACCACCACCTTGACCGTCACCCAAGGCGCGCTGTCCCTAACAGCACCGGCGGCGAGTGCCATCACCAACGGCCAGACGCTGGCGTCCTCGATTTTAAGCGGCGGCGCGGCGACGAGCGTCAATAACAACAACGTGCCCGGCAGCTTTGCGTTCGCCAATCCCAGCATCACCCCGAACGCGGGCACCACCAATGTCAGTGTGACTTTCACGCCAAGCGACCCCACCGATTACAGTTCCGCAACGACCACGGTCACCGTGTCCGTGGTTGAAAATCAAACCGTGCTGAAGCTCGTGGCATCCATCTCGGCAGGTCATCGCAATCTGACGCTCTTCGGAAAGCTGGGCGTAAATTACCAGCTTCAATACTCGACAAACCTGGCGCACTCAAACTGGAATACGTGGGCCGACTATATCCAAACGAACGACGTGATGACGATACAAGTTGACGCGACAAATCCAGTTATCTTTTACCGCGTCTGGCAATCGTCTCCTTAAATAGTTGCCATCCATCCTGGAAATTGCGGGGCAAACCCGATGGTTTGGCCCGCGATGTTATACGGGACGAGTTAGTTGAATTTGGGAGCGCACGCGTCTCGTCCCGCCACGGCGGGATCTGAGCCGTCTCGGCGTAGACCTCAACTCACTAACTTTAGACACAAAATAGTGAAGGCAAATATGGTATGACAAAGTGTTTGGCGAGACGCCAAACACTACACGCCGGAGGCGTGTGCTCCCCTTCTCACTGAATGGTTCCGGCTTAATGCCCTCCAACAACCGTATATCCCGCGCGGCGCAAGTCCTCCGTCAAATCCTTCTCCATTTGCGCGGCGGCTTCATAGGGCATCGGATTCAAATGCGTGTAAAGTTCCGGCACGAGACGAATTCCATAGCGCTTCACAAACAATGAAGACTTGATTCCCTGCTGATGATTCGCAAACCGCTCCTCCGGCGCGAGCCCGGTCAGTCCCACATAAACGCACGGTTTTTTTGAATCCCGATTTGGATTCAACGACCGCACCTTGCGGCTTCTGGCCACGGCGGAATTGAGCAACACCACGTAGACATTGTGATGATCTTTCGCCGTCGGTGACGAAAATTTTCTGAGCGTGCGCCGTTTCAAGCGCACCATGTTGGACTCGAGAACGCAAAACTTCAACCCGCTGGATCTCTCATTGCAAGGCAGACGCATCTAAAATTCTTTGTTTTTCGGTCCTCTTATTAACACCGTGGCTTCAGCCCGGTGGCCGGATCGACCGAAAGCGCCTTTAGCCGTTTTAACGGCTTCTGGTCGGCCCACGCCAAGCCGTTAAAACGGCTGAAGAAAATATTAACCATCGCCATACCACCGGGCTGAAGCCACGGTGTTAATGAAAATCTAGATACGTCTGCTCTGATCGACAGAACATCATTAAAAAAAAGCCAGTGCCTAACCGACCCCTTAGATCAAACGCCAACGAACCCGGAGTCAGTTTTTAAACGCGACTCGTTTGCACGTCCTGGACCCGCGATTTCGCGAGCAATGAAATCACCCCGAGGATGACCAGCGTCGCGAACAAAATCTCAAAGCGCACTTTTCCCGAGGCCACCTGCGCCGATGCCGCTTCGAGCCCGATCCTCAAATCGGCCTCCTTATCCACGACCACCGCGCGTTTGAACGTCAGCGTCCGGCCTTCTTCGGGAATGTTCGCGCGCAACGCCGACGCGCTGCTCACCGCCGCGTCCTGTTGCTGGATGAGCCGCTCGGCCAGCCGCATGTAAGCCGCGTTATCGTCGGCGCTGTTGCGGTCGATGATTTCCTTGGCGTCCTGCTGCGTGTAATTCGCGTCTTTGCCGCCGGACAAATCGCGCAGTTTTCCATCGAGCGCCGAAGAATCCCCGGCCGAAGCGGCCTGGCGCACATTGAGCCCGACGAGCGCCTGTTGCAGTTTGATATTGTGCAACTGGACGCGCGCATCTTCGTTGAAAGCGGCGTCGTGCGTGGAAAGTCCATAGGCAGCCTGGAACGATCGGCGCGCCAGTTGCGGGTCGCCCTTCTGCAGCGCACTGTTGCCCGCAGCCAGAAAGTCCTCGGCTTCCTTCGTGCGTTCGAGCCGCATGACATTTTCCTTTTGCAAATAGGTCTGCAAATCCAGAGCCGTGCTCTCG
>DASXHY010000630.1:0-4998 GCA_036488095.1 Verrucomicrobiia bacterium
ACTAAAACTTCAAAAACCGAGGTGATTTCCTATGCCGACGTGGCCTGAAAAACCGACTTACATCAGTTCCCATCACACGCGCATCGATGGGCCGCTCAAAGTCAGCGGTGCGGCAAAGTATCCATCCGATGTCCAACCCGACGGATGGCTTTACGGCATGGTCCTGCGCTCGAAATGGGCCGCGGCGAAAATCACCAAAATCAATTTGGATCCGGCGATGAAAATCCCCGGCATCAAGGCTGTAGGGCTCGCGCCGGCAGTAGACGAACGCCAGAAAAGTGGCGCGGACGTGACCATGCGCTATTACGGCGAGGAAATTGCCGGTGTCGCGGGAACGTCCAAGCAGGCCTGCCTGGATGCACTGAAGGCCATTGAGATTGAGGCGACGGAATTGCCTTTTGTCGTTCGTGAAGACGATGCCAAAGAGGACGACGCGCCGCGGGTCTGGGCTGATACGCCCAATCTCTCAAAACCGGGCGGAAGATCCAACGGTGATGTGGATACCGCCTTCGGCGAATGCTCGGCGGTGGTGGAAGGATTTTATACGACGCCGGTGCAGATTCATAATCCGCTGGAAACCCATGGAAACACGGTTTCCTGGACGGATGAGGGTGTGACCTGCTGGGCTTCGACGCAGGGCATCACGAGCGTTCACGACGGACTTTCGGAGAAACTCGGCGTGCCACGCAGCAAGGTGCGGGTGATTTCAGAATTCATGGGCGGCGGATTCGGTGCGAAATTCGGCCCGGGCGTGGAAGGCATTATCGCGGCGCAATTATCCAAGGCCGCCAAAGCGCCGGTGAGGATCATGCTGACACGCTTCGACCAGGCGCTGGCAGTGGGCAATCGCCCCTCCAGTTTTCAAAAAATCAAACTCGGCGCAAAAGAGGACGGCACGTTGCACGCTTTCGAGTTCGACAATTACGGGACTGCCGGCGTGGGCGCGGGCGGCTCCAGCGAAGGCGGCGGCTCAGGTGTCGCCTTGCGCGCGCCCTATATTTATCATGTACCGAATACGCGTGTGAAACAGGCCGGCGTGAATGTGAACGCTGGGTCTGCGCGCGCCTTTCGCGCCCCATCATGCCCGCCCTCTTCCTTCGGCATGGAATCCATTATGGATGATCTAGCCGTGAAGATGGGCCTCGACCCCGTCGAGTTTCGCATTAAGAACGACACCAGCACGCCGGGTTGGGAAATCCGCCAGAAAGAATTGAAGCTCGGCGCGGAAAAATTCGGCTGGAAGGATAAATATAAAAAACCGGGCAGTTCACCGGGCATTGTTAAAACGGGTGTCGGTTGCGCCGGCTCCGCGTGGGGCGGCGGCGGTCGTGGCACCAGGGCGGAAGCGGAAATCCATCCCGACGGCAGCGTGGAAATTCGCTGCGGCACGCAGGACCTCGGCACCGGCACGAGAACTTATGTCGCGCTGATTGCGGCGGACGTTTTCCGCCTGAAGCCCGAGCAAATCACGGTTCGCATCGGCGACACGCGCTTTCCTCCGTCCGGCGGCAGCGGCGGCAGCAGCACTTCACCGTCGGTTTCCCCGGCGATTCTCGATACTTGCACCAAGGCGCTGGAGGCTTTGCAAACACAGACCGGCGTGGCCGACGCGCGCGGCGAAAATTGGAATGCGGCGTGCAAAAAGCTGGGCGTGAACCCGCTCCTGACCCAGGGCGAATGGCAACAGGGCTTGTCCAGCAGCAACACCGGCGGCGTGCAATTCGCTGAAGTGGAGGTCGACACCGAGACCGGTTTCGTGCGGGTGAAAAAAGTCCTGGTCGTGCAGGACGGCGGCCTGATCCTAAACCGCCTCACGTGCGAAAGCCAGTTGAACGGCGGCGTCATCATGGGCATGGGCTACGCGCTCTACGAGGAACGCGTGATGGACAAGAATTCCGGCGTGATGCTGAATCCGAATTTCGAGACCTACAAACTTACGGGCCTGGGCGATGCCCCGGAGATTGAGATTATTTTGTTCGACATGCCGGAGCGAGGGGTTATCGGCATCGGAGAACCGTCCACGATTCCCACCGCCGCGGCCATCGCCAACGCCGTCGCCAATGCGCTCGGCGTCCGCATCAACAGCCTGCCTATCACGCCGCAACGCGTCCTCGCGGCGCTGGGCAAAGACAAACTTTCCGTCGCATGAAAGCATTCGAATACGCAACCGCACTTTCCCCCGCCACCGCCCGCGAACTCGTGGGCACGGATGGCGCCTACCTCGCCGGCGGCAACGACCTGCTCGCCCTGATGAAGGAATATCTGGCCGACCCGAAACGGCTGGTGAACATCAAATCGCTGCCCGGCATGGACAAAATCCAGTCCGGCTCGAAAACGTGGACGATTGGCGCGCTCGCAACGGTGGCTGATCTCGAAGACCACGAGGGAATTGCCAAAACATTTCCCGGTTTGCAACAGGCGGCGGCGGAAGTCGGCTCACGGCAGATTCGCAACGTCGCGACGGTCGGCGGCAATCTCGCGCAACATTCGCGCTGCTGGTATTTTCGCCATCGCGACGTGCTCTGCCTGAAAAAAGGCGGCGAAATGTGCTACGCCCGCCACGGAGAAAGCAAGTATCACAGCCTGTTCACCGGCAACACGTGCATCAGCCCGATTCCATCGAACCTTTCGATCGCGTTCGGCGCGCTGGGCGCCACGGTGGTAGTGCTGCGCGACGGCAAGGAGATGCCGATGAGCATTCCGCAGTTGTATGAGAAGGCGTGGGACGAACCAACCGCGCACAATTCGCTGCAACACGGTGATTTGATTCTCCGTGTCGAAATACCGGCGCAGGAGCGTCGCAGCGCCTACCTCCAGGCGAGCGAGAAATCGGTTTTTGATTGGGCGCTGGTCAGTTGCGCGGCCGCTGCCAAAGTGGATGGCAACAAACTCAGCGACGTGAAAATTTTTCTCGGTGCCGTTTCCAACGTGCCCTACCAGGTGCAGGCGGCGAACGATTTTCTTGAAGGAAAAATCGCGGACGACGCCACCGCCGCGAAAGCCGCCGACCTTTTGCTGGAAAAGGCCCACGTGCAGGCGCACAACGGTTACAAAGTGCCGATCGTCCGCGCCCTGGTTCGCCGCTCACTCGCTCAACTGACAGCATGAACAAAAGTTAAATAAGTTAAATGAGTAACCAGTTAAATAAGTTCGAAAGCCCATCAATCACTGATTTAACTATTTAACTCATTTAACCAATCACCTATTCCCCAGCCATGAACCCAAATTTCTGCAAACATCTTCGGACAAAAAAGATGTATATCCCCGCACAGGCGCACGAAGTTTTTTCGGCTTCCGGCGAACAACTCAACGAGATTGGCCATTGCTGGTGCAACCGCACAATGTCCGAAGTGGGGCCCGACGACAAGCAAGTGGGCGCCGCACTTTGCGGCAGGAATCGCGCGTGTTTTGAGGAGTGATTTTGGAGTAAGCTACGATTCGTTCGCCATTATTTCCTGCTGAATTTAAAGAGCGATGGAAGATTCATTGCCCCATGCCGGATTCGATAGAATTCGATTTCAGACGCACTCCAGCGATAAAAGATCAGGTGCTTGTTAAACGGCGGAATGGCAAGAGCACGCATTCCTTCAGGCTTGAGATCGGTCCGCAGATGTCCGCGGCCGGGATTTTTGATGATCCTATTTACTCCGCTGATAGCAGCATCTTTCCACTTAAGGGCCAACTGTTCAGACGCCTCCCTCGCAAAATAAACCATCGTTTCTTCGACATCATCCCAAAATACGGGCCGATAAAGGACCCTCACCTTTTGCCCTCTTTAGCCCGTTGGAGTGCGCGTCGCTGAATCTGTTGCCATTGATTTTTAGACGCCGGCCGGGCTGGGCCACTGGCAATCGCCTCGTCAATCCATGATTGATGCAATTTCGTAGCGGCGACCTCTTCGACATCAAAGCTCATTTGTAGTCGCGCAAACGCCTCTTGCGTGATGCTCCTGAAGTTCGAGCCGGCGCTGGTCTTTAGCCGCTCGTGAATTTCTGACGGGATGTCTTTCAAGGTTAAGCTTGCCATGCAATAATTATAGGACAATCGATCCGGTTGTCAAACGGTTGCACTTGGCAACCGCCGCCCACCGGTTTCCCCTTTCCCATCCTGCCCTGAAAATTTCGCAATCATTTCTTCTAAGGTCTCGATCCACAGCGGATGTTCGTTGAGACAGGGAATCTGGGCGAATTCTTTTCCGCCGGCCTGCAAAAATGCTTCGCGCCCGCGAATTCCGATTTCTTCAATCGTCTCCAGGCAGTCCGAAACAAACGCCGGACAGATCACGAGCAGTTTCTTCACTCCTTCTTTGGCCAGGCGTTCAAATTCAAAATCCGTGTAAGGCTTGAGCCACGGATCCTTGCCCAGCCGTGATTGAAACGACACCGAATATTTCCCGCGCGGCACGCCGGCGTTTTGGACGAAGGCTTCGGTCGTATGAAAACATTGCGCGCGGTAACACGTGGCGTGCGCGGGACTTGGCGCCTCGCAGCAATTCTCCTTCATCAGGCAATGGCAGCCGCTCGGATCGGACTTCTTAATTTGCCGCTCGGGCAACCCGTGATAGCTGAAGAGGAGATAATCGTAACCCTGCTTGAGATATTCCTCGGCGCTCATCACCAGCGAGGCAATGTAGCCGGGGTCTTTGTAAAACGGTGGCTGAACGGTAATGCGCATTCCGGGCGCGAGTTTGGCGGCAACTTCCTTGACGCGTTCGACGGCGGTTTCAAAACTCGACATCGCATATTGCGGAAACAACGGGATTAACAGCAGATCATCGACCCCCTGCCCCGCCAACTTGCGCATCGCGTGATCGATGGAAGGAGTTTGATACCGCATGGCCAGCTCGATAGGCGCCTTGATTCGTGTCTGGAGTTTTTTTAAAACATTTTTGCTGGTGACGACGAGCGGCGATCCTTCTTTCAACCATACTTTTTCGTAAGCATGCGCGGACTCTTTTGGCCGATTGATCAGGACCATGCCCACGACGAAGCGGCGGAT
>DASXHY010000642.1:0-3448 GCA_036488095.1 Verrucomicrobiia bacterium
TTTTATCCCGCTGCTTGTGGCATCGTGCTTGGTTTCGTGTTCCAGAACGCCAAGTTATTCGAGCTTTACCCACCAGGACCAAACTTTCTATTCCAAAATTGCCGTAGCATGCGATGAAGTTCGAAAAAATACGCCGATGAATGTTGCTGATGGCCGCCAATTGCCATCGGACAGCTTGTCTTTGCCCGTCGCACTAAAAAACATTCGCCAGGATTATGTTTGTGTTACTTCGAATCGTGTTTTGATGGTCGTGGGCCGCGGGCGCGGCGGATACGGGATAGCTTGGGAATGCGATAGTGGTTCTGGAGAGTTGAAGACTTACGCGGAAGGTATCGAAACTATATTGTTTAAAACGTCAGCATTTGCGAGCCCAAGTCCCTGATTTGAAAAACGCGCGACGAGGGGAGGTCAATTATAGTGGGAATTTCACAGATTTGACATCAAAGTCAGACTCGAACAATGCACGCGCCTGACGGACATTAATCCTTGAAATTCGTGTCAAACCGCTTTCGTTAGCGTCGGTCCACGGTTAAATTGCGCGCTGTGCCCGAGACATTGGTCGTCAACGAAATCTATCTGAGCCTGCAAGGTGAGAGCACCTTCGCGGGTTTGCCGTGCATTTTCGTCCGGCTGACAGCGTGCAATTTGCGCTGCTCGTATTGCGATTCGGCGTACGCGTTTACGGAAGGAAAAAAACAGAATCTCGAAGAAATCAAAGCCGAAATTCAACGTTTAGCGGAGCCGTTTAAAGACAAACGCATTCCATTAACACCGGGCTTCAGCCCGGTGGTCACCGAAAAGCGAAAGCCTGAAACCGTTTTAACGGTTTTAGGCGGGGAGCAAACCGCTAAAGCGGTTGAAACTGCAGCGGCGGAGTTGAGCACCGGGCTGAAGCCCAGTGTTAATGAGAACGGACGACAAAGCTCGGCACGATTACCCCTCATCGAATTCACGGGCGGCGAACCGCTCCTTCAAAAAAATGTACTGCCACTGATGACGCAACTGTGCGATGACGGTTTTACTGTTCTGCTGGAAACCAGCGGCGCGCACGATATTTCCGGCGTTGACCTGCGCGTGCCCCGCATTATGGACCTGAAATGCCCCAGCAGCGGCGAGGTTGAGCGCAACCGTTGGGAAAATATTCCGCATCTCAAAAGCACAGATGAAATCAAATTTGTCATTGGGACGGTCGAAGATTATGTGTGGGTGAAAGAGCAAATCGCGGAACACGAGCTTGATTCGATTTGTCCATTGCTGATTTCGTGGGTGCATCCGCTCGCGCCGGAGCAGCAGGACAAATCGCTGAAGCGCGTTCCGCCCGGGCAGACGCCCATTTCACGGCTGCAACTGGCGGAGAATATCATTGCCGATGCGCTGCCGGTGCGGTTCCAGGCGCAGTTGCACAAAATCATCTGGCCGCCGGAACAGCGCGGCGTTTGAACCACGAATGAACACGAATCGACACGAATATAAGCAGCGTCCCTGCGGCGTTTCCCTTCGTGTGCATTCGTGTGCATTCGTGGTTAAAAATTCATGAACACGCGCGAAACTCTTGCTCTGCTCCGCGAATATGAATCGCGCAATGTGCTGTTCATGGACCCGGACGGCTCGTGGCCGATCGTTTGGGAGCGGGCGAAGGGCGTGCATGTCTGGGATGCGGACGGAAAAAAATATCTCGATTTGACGGCGGCATTTGGAGTTGCGGCAGCGGGCCATGCGAATCCACGCGTGGTCAAAGCCGGCCAGGAGCAGATGGAAAAACTCACGCACGCGATGGGCGACGTGCATCCGCACGCGCGCAAAGCGGAGCTGGCCCGCGAGTTGAGCCGAATCACGTTCGAGCGCTGGAGCGCTGAATTCGGAAGGGCGCTGGAAAACTCGAAACCCGAAACTCGAAACCCGAAACTCCAGACCGGCAAAACGATTTTTTGCAATTCCGGTTTTGAAGCGGTGGAAGTCGCGCTCAAAACGGCGATGCTCACGGCGGGCAAGTATGGCGTCATTGCGTTTCAGGGCGGGTATCATGGGCTGGGCTACGGAACCTTGAACGTCACGCACCGGGATTTTTTTCGCGGCCAATTCCGTTTGCAGCTCAAGGAATTCGGCCATTTCGTGCAGTTTCCGACCAAAGCCTCGGACTTGCCGGTGGTGGAAACGTTGATGCGCCGGCATTTTCAACGTGGATGGGTGGGCGCGGTGCTGGTGGAACCGGTGCAGGCGCGCGGCGGCATCAATGTCCCGCCCCCTGAATTTCTCCCCTTGCTCCGCCGCCTGTGCGACGAACACAAAGCGCTGCTCGTGGCCGATGAGATCTATACCGGCTTTGGCCGCACGGGAAAATGGTTTGCGTGCGAACACAGTGGCGTCGTGCCGGACATCATTTGCCTGGGCAAGGCGCTCACCGGCGGTTTCCCGCTCTCGGCATGCGTGGGACGCGCGGATGTGATGGACGCGGCGTGGCCGGCCTCGCGCGGCGAAGCGATTCATACCAGCACGTTTCTCGGCAATCCGGTTGGTTGCGCAATGGCGCTGGCGCAAATCAATGAAATTGACGAAGGCAAATTGCCGGAACGGGCCGCCAAACTCGGCGAGTTCCTCATGAGTGAGTTGTCCAAACTCCATCCGCCTTCGCTCGGCTCCGGCGCGACAAGCAGTCCAAAGTCCAATGTCACGGCGCGCGGATTGGGATTGATGGCCGGGTTGGATTTCCGGTTGGCGAATGGCGCGCCGGATGGAGCGACGGCGATGCGAGTCATTAAAGCGATGTTGCGACTGGGCTTCATTTTGCTCCCGGAAGGTGAGCATGGGAACGTCGTCAGCTTCACGCCGCCGCTGACGATTTCAAAAGCGCAACTGGCGGAAACCATCGCCGCACTCGCGAAAGTCCTGAATGAAGCTGTCTGAAATGCGGGAACTGCTGGCGCGTGAGGACATCCAGCTCACGAAATCGCTGGGTCAGAATTTTCTACACGATGGAAACCAGTTGCGGCGCATCGTCGAGGCGGCGGAGCTTTCAAAAACCGATAAGGTCGTCGAAATCGGGCCGGGCCTCGGACCGTTGACGGAATTACTCCTGAAGAATGCCGGTGAAGTGCTGGCAATTGAAAAGGACGCGCGGCTGGTCGAGGTGCTGGAAAAGCGATTCACCGAAGTGTCGGGTTTTCAATTGATTCACGACGACGCCCTGGAATTTCTCAAACGCGAGCGGCGGGATTGGAGCGATTGGAAATTGGTGGCGAACCTGCCGTATTCTGTGGCGTCGCCCATCCTCGTGTAACTGGCGGCGGGCGCGCGCGCGCCACGACGCATGGTCGCCACGCTGCAATTGGAAGTCGCCCGGCGGCTCATGGCCCAGGCCGGCGATGACGATTACGGCCTGCTGACCCTGCTGGTGCAACTGGATTTCGAGCCGCGCGAATGGTTCAAGATTCCGGCCGGTTGCTTTTTC
>DASXHY010000652.1:0-2715 GCA_036488095.1 Verrucomicrobiia bacterium
CTTTATCCACGCGAAAAAAACGGTCAAAGACGTGCGGCACTGACTCGGCGGGAATCCCGATGCCGCTGTCGGCCACGTCCAGGATCGCATGGCCGTTCTGGCGCGTGACATTCAGTTGAATCGTTCCGCCGCGCGAGGTGTATTTGATGGCGTTGTCGAGCAGGTTCACGATCACCTGCTTCAAGCGCGCGCGGTCTCCTTCCACGAACACTTTTTGCTCCGGGCCGCATTGGACGGAAATCCCCTTGTCCTCAGCCAGCAGGTTCATCTGGTCGGCGGTGGTGGCAGTGAGTTCGGCCAGATCGAACGGCACCCATTCTCTCTTCGCTTCGCCGGCATCCAATCGGGACAGCGCCACCAGGCCTTCGACGATATCAGTCAGCCGTTCGACTTCTTCCAACATGCTCCCAATCGTGTCACGGGACGCCTCGTCGAGGCGCGCATCCTGTCCAAGATTTTCCAATTCACCCCGCAAGACCGTCAGCGGCGTGCGCAATTCATGCGAGGCATCGGCAACAAATCGTTTCGAGTTTTGAATCGCATCCTCGAGCCGGCCGATCATGTGGTTGAGAGAGGTTGAAAGCTGCTCCAATTCGTCCCCGGTGCGCGCTATGGGCAATCGCTCGCTCAGATTATGCTGGGTGATCTGTTCGGCTTTGCGCGCAATTTGCTCGACGGGCCTGAGCGCGCGGCGCACCAGCAGGTAGCCGCCGATAATTGCCACCGCCAGCGCCACCGGTAATCCAAACGAAAGTTGCACAAACAAATGCCCGAGCATCGTGGCCACGGGACTCAGCGGAACTCCCACCTCGACCAGATACCGCTCATGCTCCGGCGTGGTATAGTTCAAGGCGGCCACAATGAGAGTTTCGCCATCGGGCAAACGAAGCTTGCTGGAAAACTCCTTTGCGGAAGAGGGCGGCAACGCCGGCAAATGTGTGGGATCAAAACTTTGGTCCTTCGGCATGCCGGAGACGTAAATGACCGCACCGTTGCCATCCAGGCGCGTTACACGGATAAAACGATCATTCACCTCAGGCTCGTAACGGTCCTGGATCTCACTGGCGGCGACCGCCGGACCGGTTTTCGCAATTCGCGTGAGCTCGGCATCGGCAATCTGTTGCGCGCGGCGTGCTTGAGTTTCGAGGAGGTTATTCTCCAGGAAATGCCGCAGGTCGATGTACATGATCGCGCCGAGCAGCACGAAAACCGCCGTCAGCAAGCTGGCGTACCAGGCAACCAACCGAAAACTCAGCGAGCGCGTGTTCACATTTCAACCTCGTCGCTCAGGCAATAACCCATACCGCGCACCGTGCGGATGAGTTTCGTCGGAAAGGCATCGTCCACTTTCTCGCGCAAATGCCGGACATAGACATCCACGATGTTCGTAAGTCCTTCAAAGCTCTGGTCCCACACGTGCTCGATGATCATCGTGCGAGAAAACACGCGACCGGGATTTGTCGCGAAATATTCGAGCAGCGAATATTCCTTTGCCGTGAGATCGATGCGCTTGCCGGCGCGGCGGACTTGTTTGGAAAGCCGGTCCACTTCGAGATCGGCCACGCGCAAGACGCTCGAGCGGTTGACGGGTCCACGACGCAGCAGCGCCTTGACGCGCACCAACAACTCGGCGAACGCGAAAGGCTTGGTCAAATAATCGTCCGCGCCGGCTTCAAAATTTTGCACTTTTTCATCGGTCGCATCGCGCGCGGTAAGGATTAAAATTGGAATCGTCGAGTTCTTCCGGCGAATCCGGCGCAGGATTTCCGTGCCGCTCAGGCCGGGCAGCATCAAATCAAGAATCGCAAGATCGTATTCGTAGGTGCCGGCCATTTGCCAGCCGGTTTCGCCATCGTTCGCCACGTCCACGGCATAACGCTCGGCTTTGAGGCCGCGGGCGACCATGTCCGCCAGCTTCTTTTCATCTTCAACTACAAGGATTCGCATATTTAACGATGAACGATTCGACACAAATATAGACCATGCGTTGATTAAAAAGCGGCGAAGGGCCGATTAAAATTTATTAAGAATTATCAAGGCACTGCCCCAGAGTGTGACGTATGACCTTAACAGGCAACGGCTTTCATTTTTTGGCTTTCCACCGCGCCCAGCCCCGATCCATGCAAAGCACGCTGTTATTGGTGGTTTTTTGTGAAAGTTCAGGAACCTTCCTGCGGACTCGTTGCACACGGCCCAAAACAATTCCTAAAAAAAACATTGTCGAGAACTGCCACTTCATCCATCTTCATTTCGTTGTTTGACGAAATATAATTATGCGCGATTTCATGGCCATCACCAAAGCGCTCGCGGACCCAAACCGGGTGCGGATTCTCCTCGCCTTGCGGCGCGGGGAATTGTGCGTGTGCCAAATCACCGAATTGTTCGGTTCCGCGCCGTCCACAATTTCCAAGCATCTTTCCGTGCTTCACTATGCGGGTTTGATTCTTTCGCGAAAAACCGAGCGCTGGGTTTATTATCGCCTGCCGGAGAAAGCAGCCCCCGCGCCCGCGCGCAAAGCAATCGATTGGGTCCACAAATCCCTGGCAACAACGAGTGAAGCCCTGGCCGACGCCAAAAAGCTGAAGAAAATCCTCGCCACGGACCTGGCGGATATCTGCCGGCGGCAGCGTTGCTGAAATCGCGCCTATCGACGAATGAAAAAACTTTTAGCCGAAAGCCTTGGAACATTTGGCCTCGTATTTGCGGGTACCGGCG
>DASXHY010000709.1:0-3930 GCA_036488095.1 Verrucomicrobiia bacterium
CGACCCAGAGGCCGGCAAAGCCCATGCCGATGAGGGACAACAGGCCCGGCTCGGGAACATTGGCCACCGACAGGCTCTGGTAAGTGACGGTGTATGGACTGCTGCTGCCGTAACCGGCGGGATCGACTTCCAGATTGAAGGCGGTAATCGTCGAGGTATCGAGCGGAGCGCCACCATTCTGGTCGTTCAACGATCCGTATACCGTGTAGGTGCCGTTGTCGAAGTTGCCATAATCCAAAGAACCCCCTGCCGTATTCTGCCCGGTCAGATGCACAAGGTGGGTTCCATCGGCGATATCCACACCCATGTTCATCCAAAACGGCCCGGTTCCCGAAAGCCCACTGAGGGTGAAAGTCAGTTCGAACTGGTTTGCCCCGGATGCGTTGATCGGCGAGGCAAAATTATAAGCTCCGCTGCCGTAGCCCTCGGCGGTGACCTGGTAACTGCCCGGGGTCGAGCCGGAATTAATAATTGGATTGAAACCGGTGCCACCGTTAATGGTTTGTGATCCATTGGCATCCCAATTGGCGTACGTCGCCGACAGGTTGAAATTCTGGAAGTTGCTCAAGATGTTAGTTTGCGCGTGAACCGAGGCAATCATTGACAGGCTGCCCGTCAAGGCCAGGATTCTCGCAAACCAGTGCGGGTGTTTTTTCATATTATTTGGGTTTGGGTTGGTGTCTGAATTTTGCTCGGGTGGTTGTTGACTGTCGTCATTCGCGGAGCTTTGAAGGCTATGCTAAATTTTGTGAAATAATCTACCAGTCGCATGAAGTGGTGACGGTCATTCAGGGGTTGTGTCCCATTGCGCCGCATCGTAGGCGGGAGTGCTGATGGATGCGTCACTCATCACGGAAGTTCCGTAAGAAGTGGGACAGGGCGTGTTCGGCGAAAAAACCCCGTAAAATTGGCCCCAGGTCAAGCTGCTGGGCAGCGCCGGCGCGGCGTGAGTATCGGCGTAAATAACGTTCACACGATTGTTGTGCTTGGCGTAGCAAGTCTGGATGCGTCCGTTATACGGGTCAGAAGCGGCGACCGAAGACCCGGATTTTCCCGACCAGACCGTATCCAGCCAGGCGCTCCCGCCGGCGCCATTTTGGGAATCGATGGACCCACTGGAATCGGTCGCCGCCACAATATCCGAAGGCCGCGAGACCAGGCTTGATTTGAATGGTTTGGCGTTTTGCATTTGTCCGTCCGGACCCACCGCGCCGAAGACACGGCAATCGTTGAACGCATACGAAAGGTAACCGGTGACGCTCGGGTCCCAATCGCCGGCGGCAGAGGTATAACTCAGTCCGCGATGCCGTTTGGCGCACACCCAGATTTTATTGTTCGCGAGGTACGAAGCCAGCAACGGAGCGGGTGTGTTCGGAGCCCAAGTGGTCGCGCTGCGTCCGGAATTCCACTCTCCGCCGCACAACAATCCGTATTGGTTCTTGTAGGGTCCCGGCAGCCACCAGTCTTTTGGCGAGGGAAAATAGTCGCTGTTGTCGCCGGAATACATGGTGAAGCCGAGACCGATCTGCTTGGTATTGTTCAGGCAGGAAACACCCTGGGCGCGCTCCTTGGCTTTACTCAGCGCCGGAAGGAGCATGGCGGCCAGGATGGCGATGATGGCGATGACCACGAGCAATTCAATCAGGGTAAATCCGCCGCCAGCCACGGCATCCCTTCTGACACTATGCCGGGCTGGCAAATGCCTTTTCAGGAGTGTTTCACGTCGGGCAAAAAACGTCGCAACTGTCTGATTCATAGTTTTTGTCGCCGCCAACTGCCGCGCTATAACCAGCCCTCCGCCCGCGGCAGATATTCCCATGGGGGGCGATGGTGTCGCTACACTACAACCCGCTCCCTGAGTGCTGTAGTCGCATGAAATGGCGACCATTGATTATAACCGCAAATACTTGGCCACAGCCTCGGTGCGCGATTGGACGTGGAGCTTTTCATAGATGCGCCGCAAATGCGTGCGAATGGTATCGATGCTGATTTCGAGTTGGTCCGCGATTTGTTTATAGGTGAGCCCCTTGGCGAGGCAGTCCAATACGGCCTGCTCGCGCGGCGAAAGGTGCGGTTGTTTTTCGTTGGTGGTCTTGGCCTTTTGAAATGAAGCAACCACTTTTCGCGCGATGGAATTGGACATGGGCGAGCCGCCTGCGTAGACCTCGCGAATGGCCTGGAGCAGCCTGGTCGGACTCAACCGTTTCAAGAGATAGCCGCTGGCGCCGGCCGCCAGGGCGCGGAAAATTTGCTCGCTGTCCTCATAAACGGTCAGCATCACGATGAGGACGTCCGGCATGACTTTTTTCAACCGTTCCACGCATTCGATGCCGCCCATGCCGGGCATGTTGATATCCATGAGCACCACGTCCGGCCGCTCCTCCGGCAGGTGATGCAGGGCGACATCGGCGCTGCCGTAGGCGCTCACGCAGCGGAAGCCGGGGGAGCCGTTGATGAAGGTCGTGATGGACTCACGCAGCTCTTTTTCGTCGTCGATGATGGAAACTGAGATCATAAGGTGTTGGATTTTTCCGAATGGAGAAGAAAAATAAATCGGACGGATGTGCCGCCGCCCGTTTTGGATTCAATGAGGCAATCTCCGCCGATGCCGGCCATGCGCTGGCGCATGTTGATCAGGCCGTTTCCCGACGATGACGATTCCTCTCCATTTATTTTGCCCGCGCCCGGCCCGATCCCTTTGCCGTTGTCGGTAACGGTGATGTTGAACGCGGTATCGCTGCACGAAATCGAGACTTTCGCCTGCGTGGCTCCAGAGTGTTTCAGGATGTTGGTGAACGCCTCGTGCACGGCAAGAAACAAATGGTGGCGCGCCTGCGAGGAAACGGAACAGCCGGGCAATGCCGCGGGCATGTCGACTTCGCATTCGATGCCGGTGAGTTGAAAATAATCCTGCGCGTACTGGCCGAGATACGACGCGACGTGTTCGAGCGTGTCGTTCTGGGGATTGACGGCCCAGACAATTTCATCCAGCGAATGAAGCACGTCGCGCGCGGCGTCGGAAATCGAAGTGATCTGTTCGCGCAATTCGCCGGGTTCCGAGCCGCCGCGGCGGGCGTGTTCGCTGAGGAAGGAAATGCGGCACAGTTTGGCCCCCATTTCGTCGTGCAAATCCTGGGCGATGCGCGTCCGCTCGCGTTCGAGCGCGCGTTCCTGCTCCAGGCGTTTCATTCGCACCTGCAGCCGTTTCTTCTCCACCAGCCGCGCGCTGGCGCCGACGAGGACGAGGACGAGGACAGCGCCCGAGGCGATGACCCACCATGCCTGCCAAAAATAGCGCGCGACACTCAGGCCGAGATTCGCGCCAGCCGGGTTCCAGATTCCTTCACTGTTCCCGGCGGTCACGCGGAAGTGATATTCGCCCGGCGGCACGTAGTTGTAAAACGCCGCGCGGCGGGTTCCGGCATCAGACCAGCCGGCATCGAGTCCTTCGAGTTGATAACGGAAATGCGTCTGCTCCGGTGTGTCAAAACTCGGCGCAGTGTATTGGAATTCAAACTGATGCCGGCCGGGCGGAATGCGCAGCATTTCCGTCGAGGCTGCGCGCGCGCTGCCGCGCAACCGGTGAAGCGCCGAAATCGATTTGCCATCCACGAACACATCTTCCAGCACGGCCACCGGCGGCGGCGCGGCGGGAGCGAGATGGCGCGGATTGAGCACCACGACGCCTTTCAAGGTGGAGAACCATACCAGGCCCGAGCGTGATTTCAAGCCCGACGGGAAAAAGCCGCTGGCGCATTCCTCCGAAAGCATCCCTTCCGCTTTGCCGTAAATGTGCGGATACACATTCGAGATAGTCCCATCCGCCAATTCGTCCAACTCGCGCTTGCTGATGCAGGAGACGCCGTGATTGCCGCCGAGCCACAATCGGCCCGCGTCATCTTCCTGGATTTGCGAGACAACATCGTCAGG
>DASXHY010000658.1:0-2794 GCA_036488095.1 Verrucomicrobiia bacterium
GCTGTCTTTTCGCGCGGCGCGGAAACCGAATCGCCGGCCGAGCGCGTGTTTCCGCATCCCGACCGCATTCGTTACGACCGCAAATGTCTCACCATTGAGGGCAAGGACGTGTTTATTTACAGCGGCGCGTTCCATTATTTCCGCTGCCCGAAGGAATTATGGCGCGACCGCTTTCAGAAAATCAAAGACGCCGGTTTCAACGCCGTCGAAACCTATGTCGCCTGGAATTGGAGCGAGCAAGAAATGCCCGGCGGCACGAATGATTTTTCCAAGGTCAATGTCTCGGACCTGGATGAATGGCTGACGATGGCGGAACAATTTGGATTATACGTCCTTGTCCGTCCCGGCCCGTACATTTGCGCCGAATGGAACACGGGCGGGTATCCGCAGTGGCTTTTGACCAAAAAACCCGCCGGCTGGAACGGCCTGTGGTTGCGCGGTGACGAGCCGGGTTATCTCGCCTGGTGCAAACATTGGTACGACGCGGTTTGCCCGGTGATTGCGCGGCATCAAATTACGCGCAAACGGCCCGGCCAACCGGGCGTCATTCTGCTCCAGATCGAAAATGAATATGATTACGCCGGTCAGCCGAACAGCGCGAAAGTAAACCAGCTCGCGGCGCTCGCCGCCGACGCGCGGGCGGATGGCATCGACGTGCCGCTCTTCACCTGTTGGACCCATCAGATACGCGGCTCAACCAACGCGCTGCTGCGAGAGGTGTTCGATAGTTGCAATTTTTACCCGCGCTGGAACGTGCAAGGCGAGTTGCGCCCGGCCATTGCCCGGCTGCGCGCCGAGCAGCCCGATGCGCCGCTGATGACCACCGAGTTGCAGGGGGGGTGGTTTTCCCAGGTCGGCGGGAAATTGAGCGAAGACCAGGACGGCATCGATGCTGCGCAGATCAACAATCTGACCCTGTACGCCATCGAACAGGGCGACACTCTGATGAACTATTACATGCTGTTCGGCGGCTCGAATCTTGGTGACTGGGGCGCGCGCGACATCACGACCACTTACGATTACAACGCCCCCATTCGCGAGTGGGGCGGGGTGGGCGAGCGTTACCAGCGCGTTTGGGCCATCGGCCATATGCTCAAGGAACACGGCGCAAAACTCGCGCTCACGGAACTCGTGGACTGTGACGTGACTGGAACGCAGAAGGACGTGAGCGTCGCCCTGCGTCGCGCAGCGGACCGGAGCCTCTATCTTTTTGTTCGCACTTCGCAACATACCGAATCGCGGGAAGGCACAGCCCACGTGTTGCCCAGGACCAGCGGCGCAATCCAACAAATCGTTTTTGACTATCAGCTCGAACCGTTCGGCTCAAAAATTCTTTATTTGCCGCCCGGCGTGAACGATGCCGCGCAGGGTGAATGGTTGCCCAAGACCGCGCCCGCCATTGAGCGCCCGGCGGATTTGCCGCCGAGTGTCGCCATCACGTCCGCGCAACGCCACGGCGATCCGGGTCCATCGCATTGGACGGCAATTTCACCCGGTGAAGGTCTCGCGCACGCGGGTATATACGATAATCGTTTCATTTTTTATCGCGCGGCTACTTCGGCTGCCGACGAAACCAATCTCGTGGTTCAGTTTTCGCGCGGTGATGCCGTCCTGGCGGCGAGCGATGGCAAGAGGCTGATCCGAACCAGCAGCAAGGCCAGTCAGGCGGATTTTGCCCTGCCCGGAACTTCCAGCAAAGTTGAGTTGCTTTATGAGAATGTGGGACACGCCAACGGCGGCAGTGACATGGAACTGCCCGCAGGTATTTCCACCGCGCTCACGACCAAACATTCCCCTGCCGTCGGAAAAATGACGGGCTGGCGGATGCACCTCGTGGACGGCGTTGGCGAACGCCCCGAAATCACGCCTAACTTCAACGATGCAGCCTGGACAACCGTTTCGGTGGAGAGAGAAGAGGCGAATCAATTGACCCCGGGCCAGATTGCGGTTTTTCGCGCGCAAATCGAATTGACCGGCGATGACCTGAACGGTGGCAAAATGGAATTGAGCTTTGGACGGATCGACGATCATGGTTGGGTTTATGTCAATGGCGAGAAAATCGGTGAAACCACCGATTGGTCGCGCGGCTATTCGTTTGATGTCTCGTCGAAGTTGCGCGCCGGAACGAATGTCGTCGCCGTGATCGTGCAAAATATCGATGCCGGTGGCGGCCTCGGCGTGCCGGCCCTGGCTCGCGAATCGCAAGGAACAAAACTTCCGTTGGAATTTGGCGACGCCGCTGGTTTCGACGGAAAATGGTGGGAACCGGGATTTAATGACAAGCGCTGGGAATCCGTCGCCATTGGCGGCGAATCGACTCCAGTTCAGGACGGCGCTTTGCTGACGTGGTATCGCATGAAGTTCAGTTTGCAAACGCCCAAACCCGGCGTGTGGGTGCCGTGGCATGTGCGCTTGAATGCGACTGGCAATGGATTTCTCTACCTGAACGGCCACGCGCTGGGCCGTTATTGGGAAGTCGGCCCGCAACACGACTTTTTCCTCCCGGAATGCTGGCTTCACTTCGGGCCGGACCAGGCGAACGTGCTCACATTGAATCTGCGTCCGCTGGAAAAAGGCGCTGCGATTCAATCAGCCGTTGTCGAGCCGTACGCCGGCTCCGCCGAAGTCAGGCATTCGCAGACGGCACAGGCGAATTGACCCGGCCCGGGAGCGCCGGCGTCTCGCCGGCCAGATGCGGTAGGAGACGAGGTGACGAGTCTCTAATTTCTTGCTCTTTGATCAGAGACTCATCACGGGCGTGTTGCCCAAAGCAGCTTGGGAGCGAAGGAGCGTT
>DASXHY010000710.1:0-3304 GCA_036488095.1 Verrucomicrobiia bacterium
TACGCTCCCCGCGGTCGATGGCATCCCGGCCAATTCAAATGGATTTGCGACAGCTCCGGGCGCATTCGCACCGACGTCTGGAAAAAATGGCTCGCCAATGATCCGCTGACGCTTGCAACAGAAAAGCGCGCGCCCTTTCGCTCGTGGCAAAAAGTCTACGTCGAAGGCGCGGCGCAGGACCAATACAAAGCCAACATCGGCGCTCGCAAAATCTACGAGGCGCTTTCCGCGCGCCACATCGATTGCGCTTTTTACGAACCGCCCGGCAATCACAGCGATCACAAATTCGATCGTCTGGAACGCGGCCTCGCCTGGATGTTTGACCGGCCAATAAATGAAATTTCACAACGATAACTTTTAACCGCAAATAATATGATCGCGACCAAAGAGTCCTTCGAACCCCATAGCACCGACGCGCTGCCGAACTCAACCAAAGTGTTCGTCCCCGGCGAAATTCATCCCGACGTCCGCGTCCCCATGCGCCAGATCGAAGTCACCCCCACCAAAACTTACAGCGGAGCCGTCGAGCCGAACGCCCCCGTCCGCGTTTACGATTGCTCCGGGCCATGGGGCGATCCGAATTTCACCGGCACCGTCGAGGAAGGCCTGCCGGCGTTGCGCGAAAAATGGATTCGCGCCCGCGCCGACGTCGAGGAATACGATGGCCGCGAAGTGAAACCGCAGGACAACGGTTATCTTTCCGGCAAACACGCCGAATTCGCCAGCCAGGCCGAAAAAAATCGCCTCCGCGAATTTCCCGGCCTCAAGAGCCATCGCCGCCGCACCCTGCGCGCCAAAGCCGGCAAAGTCGTCACCCAACTCGCCTACGCCCGCGCCGGCATCATCACCCCCGAAATGGAATTCATCGCCATCCGCGAAAACATGGGCCGCGCCAAAATCGCAGACATGGCGAACGACATCATTCGCAACGACCTCACCAAGCAGCACTCCGGAAGCAGTCAGCTCGTCAATCGCCTGCCGGGCCAAAGCTTCCGAGCGGAGGCCGGTAAATCGTCAATCGTAAATCCGTTCACCCCGTCCGTATTCTCGAGATTCCCACAACGCATCCCCAATGAAATTACAGCGGAATTCGTAAGAGCAGAAGTGGCTTCCGGCCGCGCCATCATCCCCTCCAACATCAATCATCCGGAATTGGAGCCGATGATCATCGGTCGCAATTTCCTAGTGAAAATCAACGCCAACATCGGCAACAGCGCCGTCGCATCGAGCATCGAGGAAGAAGTCGAAAAGATGCGTTGGGCCACCAAATGGGGCGCCGACACCGTCATGGATTTATCCACCGGCAAAAACATCCACGCCACTCGCGAATGGATCCTGCGCAACTCCCCCGTCCCCATCGGCACCGTGCCGATTTATCAGGCGCTCGAAAAAGTCGGCGGCAAAGCCGAAGACCTCACCTGGGAAATTTTCCGCGACACACTGATCGAGCAAGCCGAACAAGGCGTCGATTATTTCACCATCCACGCCGGCGTCTTGCTGCGGTTCATTCCGCTCACCGCGCAACGCATGACCGGCATTGTTTCACGCGGCGGCAGCATCATGGCCAAATGGTGCCTCGCCCATCACCAGGAAAATTTCCTCTACACCCACTGGGACGACATCTGCGACATCATGGCCGCCTACGACGTCAGCTTCAGCATCGGCGACGGCCTGCGTCCCGGCTCGATAGCCGACGCCAACGACCAGGCGCAATTCGGCGAACTCCAGGTGCAGGGCGAACTCACCGAACGCGCCTGGGCCAAAGGCGTGCAAGTCATGAACGAAGGCCCCGGCCATGTCCCCATGCACATGATCGAGGAAAACATGGCCAAACAACTCGAATGGTGCCACGAAGCGCCCTTTTACACCCTCGGCCCGCTCACCACCGACATCGCCCCCGGTTACGACCACATCACCAGTGGCATTGGCGCCGCGATGATTGGCTGGTATGGCTGCGCCATGCTTTGTTACGTCACGCCCAAGGAACACCTCGGCCTGCCGAACAAGAAAGACGTCAAAGACGGCGTCATCGCTTACAAAATCGCCGCCCACGCCGCCGACTTGGCCAAAGGCCATCCCGGCGCGCAATACCGCGACAACGCCCTCAGCAAAGCCCGCTTCGAATTCCGCTGGGAAGATCAATTCAACCTGAGCCTCGACCCGGTAACCGCCCGCGAATTCCACGACGAAACCCTCCCGCAAGAAGGCGCCAAAACCGCCCACTTCTGCTCCATGTGCGGCCCGCACTTTTGCTCGATGAAAATCACCGAAGACGTCCGCAAATACGCCGAGGAACAAAAAGTCTCCGAACAAGAAGCCCTGCAAAAAGGCATGGAAGAAAAGTCCCGCGAATTCGTGGAAAAGGGTTCAGAACTGTACTCGAAGGCGTAGCGTACCAAGGTAGGCTGCGCTGCCGCGCGGCCCCATTTTTTTCCCACACAGCGCGTCATGCTATACTAAAAGGCAATATGCGCGCATGCTGCACCCGTTGCGAAAATAAAGACCTCTAAACCAAAAGGAAAAATATGAAAATCGTTGTCGTCGGCGGCACCGGATTGATCGGCGCCAAACTGGTTGCAAATCTCGGCAAACAAGGACACGAAGTCGTCGCGGCTTCCCCTTCCCGCGGCGTCAATACCATCACCGGCGAAGGACTCCCCGCAGCACTCGCCGGCGCTCAGGTCGTCGTTGATGTAGCGAACGCGCCATCGTGGGAAGACCAGGCCGTGCTTGATTTCTTCGAGACCTCGGGCCGCAATCTCCTTGCCGCGGAAGCGACCGCGGGCGTGAAACATCACATTGCCCTTTCCGTCGTCGGCACTGAACGCCTGCTTGCGAGCGGATACTTCCGCGCAAAGCTGGCCCAGGAAAAACTGATCAAAGCTTCCCCAATTCCCTATACCATTGTCCGTGCCACGCAGTTCTTCGAATTCGTTGGCGGCATCGCCCAATCCGCTACGGAAGGCCAAACCGTTCGGCTGCCACATACTCTTTTTCAGCCCATCGTATCCGACGACGTCGCCGCCGCCTTGGCAGACGTCGCTCTCGAGCAACCCTTGAACAGCACAATTGAATTGGCCGGCCCCGAAGCCGTGCACCTGGACGACATCGTCCAGCAATTTCTCAACGCAACTGGTGACCCGCGAAAGGTGACCACCGATGCCAATGCAACCTACTACGGCATCAAAGTGAACGATCAAAGTCTCACCCCCGGCAAAAACCCGCGCCTCGGCACAACGCGCTTCGCGGAATGGCTCACCCGTTCCACACGCCAGAAATAGAGCATTGACAGAAAAGATGTAGC
>DASXHY010000030.1:0-2652 GCA_036488095.1 Verrucomicrobiia bacterium
AATGGCAGCGGTGGGCGCGGCCAATTCTCTAGCGAGAGTGTTGTCTCCCAACTTTGCAAGGTGGATACAATAGGTTGCGGTCTTTGCGCCGGGCAACTGGGAAAGCCGGGCACGCAGTCCAAACTGTTCCGCGGTAATTACCGTCTGGAGATGTGCTCGGAAGGTTTTCAGGAGTTGCTGTTGTGATTCTGTATATTTTGTTTGTCCGCTCATTCCCTAAATCTTGGACATCCCAAACGTAGTTGCAAAGAGCATTTGCCAGATTCACGGCCAATCTGCGTTTCTCATTTCGTCATAATGCGATTCATGCCCGCATCCCAGCATTATGATCTTTTCTGTTTTCACGGCTTCTGTCGGTCTATCTCGAACGGCTGTTGAGGTCGCAGCATTACCGAACTGCCACTGCGAAATTAAAGTTATTTCCCTCTTTCATTCTCGTTTGATAATGTCCATCCCATGAATTTCCTGGTCACCGGAGGTGCTGGCTTCATCGGCTCGCACGTCTGCGAGCGATTGCTTCATGCCGGCCATCATGTTTGGGCGTTCGACGAGTTGAATTCGTTTTACGATCCGCAACTCAAACGTCGCAACATTCGCGATATCCAAACCCTCGCCAAACCCTTCGAATTCATCCACGGCGACATCACCGACCGCGCCGCGCTGGATGAACTTTTTGCCAGCGTAAAATTCGATCAGGTCATCCACCTCGCCGCCCGCGCCGGCGTGCGGCCCAGCCTCGCCGAGCCCGCCTTGTATCAGCGGGTGAATGTGGAAGGCACCGTGAACGTCCTCGAAGCCGCGCGCCAGGCCGGCGTGAAGAAAATTATCATTGCGTCTTCCTCCTCCGTTTACGGCGTGAATTCCAAAGTGCCCTTTGCCGAGAGCGACCCGATCTTCGCCGCCATTTCCCCGTATGCCGCCAGCAAGCTCGCCTGCGAAGCGCTCGGGCATGTGTATCATCACGTTTACGGGATGGACATCGCCATGCTGCGGTTCTTCACCGTGTATGGCCCGCGCCAGCGGCCCGACCTCGCGATTTACAAATTCGCCAAACTCATCAACGCCGGCAAACCCATTCCCGTTTTCGGTGATGGTTCTACCGCGCGCGATTATACGTTCATCAACGATATCGTGGATGGCGTGATGGCCTGCACGCAGAAGGTATTTGGGTTCGAAATTCTCAATCTGGGCGGATCGCAAACCGTTACTCTGGCCCGCCTCATTGAATTGCTGGAAAAGGCCTTTGGAAAGAAGGCCGTTATCGACCGCCAACCTTCCCAGCCCGGCGATGTTCCCCTCACCTTTGCCGATATATCCAAATCCCATGCCAAACTCGGTTATCAGCCCAAGATAAAAATTGAGGAAGGTATAGCACTTTTTATCGACTGGTGTCGTCGCAACGAATCCTAAACAGTTACTAAAATGCGTCAACCGGAAGCCGCTTACCAATTGGTCGCGAATTTGCCGTCTTTAACGACTCACTCACTAATCGGTGTCGAAGAAGTTCTTCACTGCCCTCGGTGACCTCAATCATGAGGCAGCGAGGCCCTAATGCCGTCTCCGGTAACATTTTGCCGTGAGTCAACACACCAATCCCTTCCAATCTTCCGCTATTCAACACACACCGGCGCCGCCGCTTCCGATGAGCTTTGAGAGGCGGCGGGGTGGCTCGCAAAAACGCCGCGGCAAATCGCTTCCAGGCGTTTGGCAACCACCGGCGCGGCAAAGCGCTGGCGGGCATACTGCCAGTTCACTGCGGCGATGCGTTCGCACAATTTCGGAGTTGTGGCCAATCGTTCAATCGCATCTGCGATGGCTACCGGATCAAAAGTCTTTTTAGACGCGGGGGCTTTCAACGGCGGAACGATAAAACCGTTTTCACCATCGCGCAGAATATCGCGCAACCCGCCGGCGTCGCTGGAAACGACCGGCAAACCCATGGCCAGCGCTTCGAGCACGGCATTGGGCATCCCTTCGGTGTAACTCAGGAAACAAAACACATCGCCTTTCCGATAACAATCGACCTTCGCCTGGCCCTTGAGAAAACCGGTGAACGCCACTTCAGACAATTCCAGTTTCTTCGCGTAATCCCGCAGCACTTCGAGGTCCGGGCCATCGCCGCCAATGGTCAAAGTGTAGGCCGGGTTGCGCGTTTTCAAAATTTTGTAGGCGTCCAGCAATTCAAAAACACCTTTGGCGATTTCCACGCGGGAGAGATATAAAAGATTCGTGCATGCCTTTTCCGGCGCGGGCGAAGGCGCCGGACCGGCGAGGCATTCGTCGGAAACAACTGTGGTTTCCACGTGGATCGGCTGCTTGAATCCCCACCGCAACAGGTCTTCTTTGAACCGTTCCGATAAAACGATGTGGGCGGCAGCCATTTTAAAAATGCGGCACAAACGTCCATTGTCTCCACCCGGAAATTCCGGCACACCGCACATCGAATTGTCCCACCCGCGCCAAAACACCAGGACGGGCCGCCGAAGCAATCGCGCGATGAGAATATAAACGGCCTCCCTATGCAGGGAACGAAACGTCGGGGGATCGAGGCTTGGATTCACGAGCACCAGCTTCGGGCGGAGCAGGACGATTTTGCCAAGGGCCGCGAGCCAATCAAAGCACAACCGCGGCAAGGTAAGCCGCAATCTCCAA
>DASXHY010000077.1:0-6946 GCA_036488095.1 Verrucomicrobiia bacterium
TGCGGTTCGCTCGTGCCGGAGGCGATGACAAAATAATCCGTCACCGTAGACAGCTCCCGCACATCCAGAATGACGATATCTTCCGCTTTTCTATTGTCCGCAAGTTCGCGGCAGAGCAAAGCCAGTTTTTTTGAATCCATAGTTGCCAGCTAATTTAACCACGAATGGAGAGGAATGGACACAGATAAAAATCCGAAGTTCGAACAGGCGGCGTTGGCTCCAGCGATGTTAGGCGGCTTATTCACCCATAAATGACGGAGCTAATTCCGTGCTTGCCTTGATCTTCACCTGTGCGCTTGGCGCATTGCTCTGGACACATGCAACGATCGCATCCACCACGGCCTTGTTAGCGTTACGCTCGCCTCGATAATAGAGAATATCTATTTCCGTCCCTGCGGAATTCGTGGAAGCTCCTACCTCAAAATCCGCACGCCCTTTCCAAAGTGGTGAGAGCGTCCAATTCGACCAGGCCATTCCCCATGGAACTTCTGACGGGCTTGAGGCTTTAAATCCATTACTTACAAGCAGACGATTCAAATCAGAAAAAACAAGCCCCTGTTCTTTGTGGGAGAGCGAAGCGCAGTGCAACGTGGTCGTCCTGATGGACGCGCATCCCGCTACGCATAATACCAACAAAAGGCCAAGGTTGAGCTTAATGTTCATGTTTGCCGCCTAACGACCAAGAACTGAGCCACGCCGCCGGTGACTTCCGAACTGCGGAAACCCGAAGCGAAAACAGACAGGCGTAATCGGCGTTGGCTCCAGCAATGTGTTAGGCCGAAACTCTCAGACTCATCGTTTGTGCCGCTTCAAAAGAATCCACTGACTGCCGCTATTATCAATACCGTATCTGGCCACCATCCAACCGTCCTTGAGCGTGGCATTCAAAACTGCATCGTCGGATGTCCAACCACTAGCAGCCGGTTCAAGGGGAACCGCGGTGTTGGGAAGCACAAGCGTCTTGTATTCCCATTTGGAACTGCTGTGCTCATGCGTGGTGCAACAACCAGACAGGACCAGACTGCTGGCTACGAGTATTAGTGAGATCCTTTTTTTCATAGTTTGATTGTGTGTGATGTGCGATTTCAGCCTAACGACCAAGCTCAGGCACAGCCGTGGAAACCGGCCTCGAACTGAAACTCTGGCAATCTCGTTTCATAAAATCGTTCGACTGACCAGAGCGGTGGCTGTCGCCTGCAGCGATTTGTTAGACCACATAGTCATAAAATCCAAGCCCGCGATTCTCGAACAATCTCTTCCAATGACTCATACCAGCTACAGTCCATACCGATACTCAAATGTTCACCAGAAATCCAAAGCAATCCCCACGGGGAGTTCGGGCCAAAACCCTGCTCACAATAAGCAAAAGCCGTGTTCGAGGCCGGATGCTCTGCCACAATCCAACACGGATACTCTGTGCCAGGCTCGCCATAATCCCAAGCTCGATGCTCGCAACGCGGTGGCACAAGCAAACCGCGAATCAACGAAGCAGCCTGAGGGCTTGTAACTCGCGCAAGCTCCGCTTCGACAAGCACTGAAACATCTGAGGCCGTGAGCGCCATGTGGTCTAACAAGTGGTTAAGGATAAGTCGGTGGAAGCGAGATTCTGTTTAACCCATTTTGATTTCACCCTCGTGATTTTAGCGTTTTTGATAGAATTGTCACGCCGGCAAAATGACGAATGACGAATGGAGATATTCCGTCATTCGTCATTCGTCATTCGTCATTGTTATTCGGCGGCATACAGCCTCTCACTCGCAATCGCCTCCGCCACCGCCGCAGGCACCAGGTGCTCAATCGGCTGGCCAGATTGCACCCGCGCGCGGATTTGCGAGGAGGAGATGCCGAGTGGAAAACCCTTCAGCGCCTGGCCGCGGAATGGCTTGGGCACGGGCGTATCCGTTTGTCCCGGCCGTGGCACAACTACAAACTCCGCCAACCGCGCCAATTCTCCCGCCTCGCGCCACGCGGGCAATTTCGCGACGTGATCCCCGCCAATAAGATAATAAATTTGCGACTGCGGAAAGCGCCGGGCGTAATCCCGGACCGTATCAATTGTGTAAGACACACCGCCGCGATGAAGCTCCTGCTCATCCACTTCGCACCACGTTTTTCCCGCCAGCGCGAGCCGCAGGAGCCGCAAGCGGTCGGCGCCAGAAGTCGGTTTGCTATCCGGCTTGAACGGCGATTGCGCGGCGGGAATGAAAAACAGACGGTCCAGGCCCAACTCCTCGCGCGCCGCCTGCGCCACGAGCAGATGGCCCAGATGCACCGGGTCAAACGAACCGCCAAATAAACCGATTTTCATCATCGATTATAAATTTTCCCTCCGCGGTAGGGCGGCGCTGCGGTGCCGCCCCATATTTTTCCTAACAACACCGCTTCACACCGTTAAACCGTTGCTCGGTGGTTTGCACGTAAATTTGCGCGTCATCGTGTGGTTGCGCGTGTGCGCAAGCGTGTTCATGTGCGCGGTGAAGTTCCGCCTCGCCGGAAAGTTCTTTCACCAGCGCAAACGCCAGCGCGAGCAGCGCCACCGCGCTCCACGGCTTGGATTCCGCCAGCGCATAATCCGGTAGCCACGTCGGCGGTGTCTCGTGCAAATCCGCCGCTTTCCTTCGCGCAATCAGCAGGAGCCATTCGCGAACGCTCAACAGGAAAATGGCGGTCACGAGCAAAAGAAATGTGCCGGCCACTACGGCGTCCAATTGATTGTTGAAACGCAGCGTGCGGTTCGCTCCCAGAGTTTTTTTCGCGGCTTCAATCGCGTTTTCGTCTCCGGACGCGCGTGCGCTGGTGAGGGCGGATTCCAATTCAGGCATTTTTTCCCGCAACGACGCCGCTTGCGCCAGAAATCCAATCTTCGGATTCGGATGCCAGATTTTTTCGACACCCGCCGTCATCGTCACCGCCAACAGCCAAAGCAGCGGCACGAGCGCTACGAGTGCCAACGCCGGCCGCCCGACTTTGGACTTTGGGCTTTGGACTTTGGACGCTTCCGTCGCCAGTTGCATTTTCAAAATAACCGTGACGGCCAGGCACAGCGCAATCGCTGCCAGCATTTGATTGGCAATGCCGAACAGCGGCCAGAGCGAATTGATGCCACCCAATGGATCGCGCACGCCCTGAATCAAAAACCATCCCCACGCCGCTACCATCAATGCGCTCGCGAAAAAATTCGCGGAGAATTTTTGCGTATCGCCGAGCGGTTTCCAAAGGTGCCCGAGAAAATCCTGCAACAAATACCGCCCCACCCGCGTCCCCGCGTCCAGCGTGGTGAGAATGAACAGCGCTTCGAACATGATCGCGAAGTGGTACCACAGCCCGAGGCCTGCTCCGTTGAATACCTTTGAAAAAATATTCGCCATTCCCACAGCCAGCGTCGGCGCGCCGCCCACGCGGCCAAACAAGGTTTTCTCGCCGATTTGATTGGCCAGGTCCGTCATGTGTTCGATCGAAACCGGAAATCCCAGCGCGGTCACTTTCGCGACCGTGGCGGTGGCGTCCCCCTTGATATTCATGCTGAGATAGACGCCCGGCTCCAGCGTGCAGGCGGCGATCAATGCCATGATGGCCACAAAAGATTCGAGGCACATCGCCCCATAACCAATCGTCCGCGCGTGTTGTTCGCGACCGATGATTTTGGGCGTCGTGCCGCTCGCGATGAGGGAATGAAAACCCGAAATCGCCCCGCACGCGATGGTGATGAAGCAGAACGGAAACAGTTTGCCGGCGAACACCGGCCCTTCACCGGACGCCGCGAAGGACGTGAGCGCGTGCATTTGAAGTTGTGGCAGCAACAGCAGGATGCCGAGCGCCAGCAGGGTAATCGTGCCGAGCTTCATGAACGTGCTCAGGTAATCTCGTGGCGCGAGCAGCAGCCAGATCGGGAGAACACTCGCCGCCAGGCCGTAAACGAGCAGCGCCCACGCAATCCCCTCCGCGCGAAAGGTAAATCGCTGCGCCCACTCCGCGTGGCCATGCACGAATTGTCCACCCCAAACCGCCAGCAGCAACAACACGATCCCAATGACCGAGGCCTCCAGGATTTTTCCCACGCGCCAGAACCGCATGTAGCCGCCCATGAACATCGCGATTGGTATCGTGGCGCCCACTGTAAAAACTCCCCACGGGCTTTCCGCGAGTGCATTCACCACCACCAACGCCAGCACCGCCAGCAGGATCACCATGATGGCGAGAATGGCCGCCACCGCGATGTATCCGGCGGGCGTATTCAATTCCTCCTTCACCATTTGTCCCAGCGATTTTCCGCTGCGCCGGATGGAGGCAAAGAGAATGATAAAATCCTGCACCGCGCCGCCCAGCACGACGCCGATCAAAATCCACAGCGTGCCGGGCAGATAGCCAAATTGCGCCGCCAGCACCGGGCCGACCAGCGGGCCCGGTCCGGAAATCGCCGCGAAATGATGGCCGAACACAATCCATTTATTGGTTCGACAAAAATCCTTGCCGTCATCGTGGACTTCGCAGGGCGTGGCGCGGCGGTCGTTCAACATCAGCACGCGTGCCGCAATCCATTTCGAGTAAAACCGGTAACCGATGGCGTAAGTGCAGAGCGCGGCGATGAGGATATACGCGGAATTGACCGGTTGATCGCGATGGAACGACAACGTGTAGTAAGCCCACGCGCCCGCGAGCGCGAGCAGGAACCAGAGCATTTTTGCGGCGAGACTTTTCATTCCGGATTGATGCAATTTACGATTTACGATTTGCGCCGGGCGCGCCAGCGGAAAATTCACGATTCAATCGTAGGATAGGCGTCTCGCCTGTCTCCATTTTTGGATTTTTGCGTCGAAATAATTAGAGACAGGCAGGATGCCTGTCCCACGGAGCAGAACGATTCACAATTTCAGTTCATTCCTGGAAAATGCGTGATAAAATGCCCACTAATGGACGATGAACCCATCCAATTGCCGATCGATGGCGTGCTGGATCTGCACACGTTCAAGCCGCACGAAGTGAAGGAACTCGTGCTGGATTACCTGAATGCCTGCCAGGAGCGAGGGATTTTTCAGGTGCGGTTGATTCACGGCAAAGGCATCGGCAATTTGCGCCGCACCGTCCACGCCATCCTCGACAAGCATCCGGAAGTGATTACCTACACGCTGGACCATCCGCAATACGGCGGCTGGGGCGCGACAATCGTTTTCCTGCGCAAGCCCGCGGCGTAGGACAGGCATCTTGCCTGTCTCCATCTTTCTCCTTCGCTCACAATCTTGTAATAAACTTCGCCTCATCCCCCGGCCGCGGAAATATCAGCCGCTTCTTCCCGTCCGGCAACGAAGCCAGGCCCACCGGCGTATTGGGAAACAACGCCAGCAATTCATCATCCGTCAGCGCTTGCACTTGGGAAACCGTTGAAGATTTTGGCGCGGCATTTGCAAGTTGCGCAGGCAACGCACGCGACGTCTCGCGCCTCAGCCAAAGCACCGTCACTGCCAGGATTATCCCCAGGACGGTAGCGCCACCTCGCACAGCGCGCCATTGCCGGCGACGGCGCAAAATGCGCGTGCCCGCGTGCAAAATGTTTTCGCGTCGCGAATCATCCTCCAGTAAATCACGGATTAAATTCTCATTTTCAGGTTTCATGGGACAACTTTCTCTTAATCATCAATCGCAATTTCTCGCGCGCGCGTTCCAGGCGGCTGGAAATGGCTTTGGGCGTGGTGCCCAATTGCTCGGCGATTTCCTTCTGGCTCAAGCGGTCAAAATAAAAAATCCGAATTAATCGCCGCTCCTCCGAATCGAGCATCTTCACCGCGCCATCGAGCACTTCTTCCAAAAACGAATCCGGCTCGGCGGTCGCCGGGCAATCCTCGGGCAAAACTTCCACACTCACCATCACGGCCTCGCGCCGCCGCGTCCGCCACGCCTTGGCCAATTGCTGGCGTGCGATGCGGGCCAGCCAGTTCCACAAATGTTCCTCACTGTCGGCGCGACGCAGTTTTTTAGCCGCCACCACGAACACCGCTTGCACTGTGTCCTGCGCCAGCGATTCATCCCCGCGACCCAGCACCAGCGCGAAACGAAAGAGCCGCTGATGATACCGTTCGTAGAGCGCGCGAAACGCCGCCTCGTCTCCGCGCGCAATCGACGCCGCCAGGACGCGCGCTTCGGCGTCGGCTGCGGACGCGGGTTGTCCAATGGAGGCTTCCACGGTCGGACGCGGTATTTGCTCCCGGATGAGCAATGACATGGAGGGTGTTGAGACAGTCATTCGTGCATAAGCGGGTAGTGGCTAAGGCGCAGCGGGCTTCGGGCCATAGCGTTCCGGGTGTGCCAATTCGATCCGTTGCAGGTCGACCTTTTGATTCAGGGCCGACAGCGTTTGCTCCATGAAATCGATTTGGGCGCGTGTCCCCGTCACTACCAGCAACTGAGCCTCCTTATGAAATTGAATAGTGCCGCCGGCGGAGTCCGACATTTGCCACACGTCCGTGATGGTCTTGATAATTTGCTCCATGCTCATGCCAACGCTTTTTTCGTTACCGATGAGGTTTCCCACGAAATAAACTTTCCGCTGCACTTCCGCATCGGCAGGCGGGCCGCCCTGTGGCGTCGGGTCAACCAGCACGCGCAACAACGCCATCTGGCGGTGGCCGTTCACTTTGAGTTCCCAGCGCAGCGGCGTGCGATTGTTCTCAAAGAGCAAATTCATCGCGTTGAAAACCTCGCTGGCAGTCACGTTTCTAAGGCGAAGCTGGATGGGTTCATTCTGCCACTCATGTTCCCATCCGGCGAGGGCCTGGCGGCCATTTTGATAAGCGACGCCGGACATGGAACCGGGGAGCAACACGTCGAATTGCCCCTTAAATTCGTCGTTCAGGGAGCGGGCAACTTCCACCAGCGGAATGCCATCGTAAGAAATGTTTGTTAAAACGATGCCCGGATCCACCCAGTTCGAATCCTTCCAATGGGCGTCGTT
>DASXHY010000085.1:0-2640 GCA_036488095.1 Verrucomicrobiia bacterium
GACGCTATCTATTTCAAGGACCTTGAGTCGCGTTTCGTCCGCCTCAGCCGCTCCAAGGCTGTCAGGTCCATGAACATCGTCCTGGCGCGGTATCGCGAAGAACATCCGGACGCCACGCCTGAACAATTGCCGCTGCATCTCCAAAGCGAGGAAAAATTTTCCGAGTGGCTCATCGGCAAAACAGATTTCGACACGTACGCCCAGGAGCGCGCTCAAACCGCGTATGATGACGAGCAGAATATTATTCGCACCGGCGAGCCAATCGTCGCCAAGATCGAAAAGACTCCGCAGGCCGACGGCAGCACCAATTGGTGCATCTCCACGAAACTGCCCTGGCGCGACAAGGAAGGCCGGATTGTCGGCACCTTTGGCGTCTCCAAGGACATCACCGCCCTCAAGAACGCCGAGGCCGAACTGGAATCCGCGCATCAGCGTCTCCTGGAAACGTCCCGCCTCGCCGGCATGGCCGAAGTCGCCACCGACGTGCTGCACAACGTCGGCAACGTGCTCAACAGCGTGAATGTATCGTGCTCGCTCACCATTGACCGGGTGAAGTCATCGAAGATTTCCGGTTTGGCGAAGACGGCGGCGTTGATCGAGGAAAACCGCGGGCGATTGGGGGAATTTTTCACGAACGACCCGCGCGGCCAGCAAATCCCAAGCTATCTCGCGGTGCTGGCGGAGCATTTCAGCCAGGAACAATCCGCCCTAATGCAAGAACTCGAACAACTGCTAAAGCACATCGAGCACATCAAGCAAATCGTGGCCATGCAACAGAGTTACGCCAAAGTGGCCGGCGTGATTGAGACCGTGAACCCCACCCAGCTCGTGGATGACGCCGTGCACATCAACGGCGCGGCCCTCACGCGGCATGACGTGCAGGTGCGTTGCGAATTCCAACCGGTGCCGATGATCCAGACCGAGAAACATCGCGTGCTGCAAATCCTGGTAAACCTGATCCGCAACGCCAAATACGCGCTTGATGAAGCCAAACGCCAGGACAAAATAATGACGGTCAAATTAGGCCGGAACGGCGGCGACCACATCAAAATCGAGGTGATTGATAATGGCGTGGGCATCCCGGCGGAGAACCTCACGCGCATTTTCGGCCATGGATTTACCACGCGCAGCAACGGCCATGGTTTTGGGCTCCACAGCAGCGCCATCGCCGTCAAAGAACTTGGCGGTTCGTTGGCCGCTTACAGCGAGGGCATCGGCAAAGGCGCCACTTTTACCTTGCTTCTCCCCGAAAAACCACCCATTCAGACGCAAGATTTCCAATGAGCGACCCACACTCAGAACTTCCCGCGCGCATCCTGGTGGTGGACGATAACCCGTCCATCCACGAAGATTTTCGCAAAATCCTCGGCGCCAAAACTGCCGCCCAATCCCACCTCGAAAACGTCGAAAGCGCCCTTTTCGGCGGCGACGACGTATCCGTCGATCGCCACGGGTTCCGCATCGATTCGGCCTACCAGGGCCAGGAAGCTTTCGAGCTCGTGAAGAAGGCCGTGGCTGACGGTGATCCTTACGTCCTCGCGTTTGTGGACGTGCGCATGCCGCCCGGTTGGGATGGCATCGAAACGCTGGAAAACATCTGGAAATGCGCGCCCGACCTGCAAGCCGTCGTGTGCACCGCCTTTTCCGATTATTCATGGGACGACATGACGCATCGTTTCGGCCAGGCGGATAATTTGTTGATCCTCAAAAAACCTTTTGAAACGGTCGAAGTGCTCCAGATGGCCCACGCCCTCGCTCAAAAATGGAAGCTGGGGCGGCAGGCGAAACTGCGGATGGACGACCTCGACAAAATGGTCCGCCAACGCACCGCGGAGCTTCACGCCAGTGAAGAGCGGTTTTCCAAGGCTTTCCGGGCGAGCCCCATTCCGCTCGTCATTTTGCGATGCGACGACGGGGGTGTCATCGATTCCAACCAAAGTTTCAGCACGCTCGCCGGCCATTCGTCCGAAGAGCTGCTCAAAAAAACCGCCGCCGACCTGCAGCTTTGGAATTCGATCGCGGATTCCCAGCCGATTACTTCGTCCACCGCCCGCCTGCGCGATAAATCCTGTTCGCTCCGCTGCTCCGACGGCTCCCTGCGCCAGGTCGTATTGTCCACCGAACCTCTTTCGCTCGGCTCCATTCCGTGTCTCCTGGTGATTGTTGAAGACATTACGGAGCAATTAAAAATCGAAGCCCAGCTTCGGCAGGCGCAGAAAATGGAAGTCATCGGCCGCATGGCCGCCGGCATCGCCCATGAATTCAATAACCTGCTGACCGTGATCCAGGGCGACGTCGGCCTGCTGCAATCGGCCAATCCGGGCAATCTCGACCGGCATGCGTTGCTCGACCAAATCATGCAGGCCAGCCAGCGCGCCGCGACCTTCACCCGCCAATTGCTCGCGTTCAGCCGCAAGCAGGTGTTGCAGCCGCGCGTCCTCAACATTGGCGACCTGATGTTGCGGATGAAAAAAATGCTGAGCCGTCTCATCGGCGAAAAATTTGATTTGCAGGTCCGCTCCGGGGCCGATGCCCTTTCTGTGTGCGCCGATGAAGGCGGCCTCGAACAGGTAGTGATGAACCTCGTGCTCAACGCGCGCGATGCCATGCCGGACGGCGGAGTGGTGGAAATCAGCGCTG